>NZ_JAKZGV010000002.1:0-264961 GCF_022557375.1 Shewanella sp. MM_2022_3 | reverse complement strand
GGCCGCTTTACCATCATTTTATCGAGCTGCGCCTTAATGGCATCATCAATTTCTTGGTTCATTTTCTTGCCACTGCAATCGAAGGGGAAACCTAAGTTCTCAGCATAGGGATTAATTGGGGTGCCTACTTTGACGACCCGATAACAGGTATTACCTTGACGAACGATACGATTCGGATCCAGCTCTAAATCCAAACTGGTGGGGCCGCTAAAATCGTCGGCATTGGGCACAATCAGTACCTCCATCTCGGGGCTCATTTCAGACAAATTCGACCGTTTGCTGTAATGATTTGCTTGCTCTAACACTAAATCATCTAAAGCTTGCTCACGCTGTCGTTCAAAATAACGCTGAGTAAACAATCCCACACTGCCCGCCACCCCACCGCTTTGCCCACTTACCGCAGATTGCTCTGTACTTACCGCTTGTGCCGAGCGTGATTGGGTTTCTGCCTTTTTCGGTTTAACAGCCTCTTTTGCACTCTGCTGGGTTTGGCCCTGAGTTGAGGTGTTCGGCGTTGAGGTGTTAGGCACAGATGTGTTTGGTACTGATGCTTTTGATTCTGTTACTTTTGATTCTTGGGCGCTGACTTCTGGAGGTTTGGCTATCTGCTCCATGGGTTTTGGCGTCAGCTTTACTGCGACTTTTGGTGACACTTTCGCTGACTGCTCAATATCAGCTGCCGGCTTTACGGTATTAGGCGGTGAGGTTATCGGCTCGCTAGTGTTAATAAACTCTTCCACTGAGATATCTTGAGCAGAATCCGCTGGAGCAGTTTGCGTTGGCGGCGCATAAATAAAATATGCCTTTAACGCTTTGGTTGTAGTCCGTGCGTTAGCAGATGATTCAGTAAAATGCAGCCCTAAGTGTTCCGACTGGGTTCGCCATAAAAAAATTAATAAAAACAGCAGTAAGCCATGGCCAAACATGACCCAAAGCAATAGCTTAAGATTGAAATAATGTGGCCGCTCTAGCCCGCTTAGATTTGAAGATGTTTTAAATGCGCTATCGATTGATCTTTGGTCTGCTTTACTTAAATTGAGGTGTAGATTGTTATCGCAAGACTCGGCATGAACACTTAAAGCGCTAAAAGGCTTAGTGTTCAAATCTGTAGCGCCTTGGGTTGTAGCACTTAAAAACGTTGCACAAAAAGGCAAAGCGGAAAATGGTAAAGCCTCGTCCTTTGTGGCACTGCTGTGCGCATCAAATCTGATGCTATCTTCTGGGGCTATATTCGATCGAACAGGCAAAATCCATCCCTTAGTACTTAATGAATAAAGTACTTAACAAATCCATGACATCTTACGGAGAATTAGAGAAAGTGAGTCGAACAAAGTTCCAAAGCAGTGACATTATTCAGTTGTCAACCAGTACCATAATCTTGTACAAGGACAACAGAACTCATCAGTGTTATAGCCGATGACAAGAACACGTAAAATAAATCAGCTTACACGTGTAAGCCAATTATAGCTTTCCCTTTTATCTACTGATAGACTCAATCATTATCGTCATCGAGTGGATCAACAGCATGCCAAGCCAGAGTTTGATAGAACCGCAAATGAGTCATGAAAAACCATTGAATATCAGTTGCTATAGCCTTAGTGAAGAGATAGCCAATAGCATCAGCCATGGCCTAGGGGTGATTGCAGGTGTAGTGGGCTTAATCTTTATGCTACTTAAGGGCGCAGATCATCTCACCAATATTCAACTTACAGGCGTTATTATTTATGGCGTAAGTCTTATCCTGTTATTTTTAAGCTCAACCCTGTACCACAGCGTAACGCATGTTGGCTGGAAACATAAACTTAAGATTGCCGACCATTGTGCTATCTACTGCTTAATTGCGGGCACCTACACCCCACTGATGTTAATCAGCCTGCAAGGACAGCTTTCAACCATTATCCTGACGGCGATTTGGTCTTTGGCTATTGGTGGGATTTTATTTAAGACCTTATTTATTCACCGATTTAAAAAACTCAGTCTTGTGTTATATCTGGCGATGGGTTGGCTTTGTATGACGGTGATTGGCGATTTGACAGCAGCAATGTCACCGCTTGGATTTAATCTACTGCTATTGGGCGGGTTGTTTTACACCCTTGGAGTGATCTTTTATGTCGGCAAACGTATTCCGTACAATCACGCGATTTGGCATCTGTTTGTGCTAGCTGGCGCGATGAGTCATTTCTTCTGTATTTATTTAACAGTGATCTAGCATCTCACGCACTCTGAGTCACACAAGCCATTCTCTGGGGGGCTTTTTTATATCTATGCTTTGAGACTGAGTTTTATGGCTAAGTGATAAAGTCGCCAGCCAAGCGTTATCTACAATAATTCTGCAACTATCTGTTTCAGCAAAAAGGTTTCCCTGTCGATAGATTGGCCTTTGTTGGCGAAGGTGCGCTGAATTTCTTCATTATGGGCAATGGCTTGATGGATATTGATCCACTCAGGGCGCATACCGTTTTTCACTTCATGGGCTTCAAGCTTTGGCTCACCTAAGCCACGGTTACCTAAAGTCATATCGATTTCACACAGGTAGCAATAGGAATCCATATGTACTACGTTGGCGCCTTCGCGAAACCAAGGTCGATATTCTTCATAGCGGCCAAAGGGTGCAATAACGTTAGCTGCAATGGCGCCGGTTTCTTCCTGTAACTCACGAATAAGCCCAACCTCGATGCTCTCGCCTTTATCCACACCACCGCCGGGCAAGCCGTAATCTCGATATTTTTGGGTATAGAGCAGCAAAATATCTTCCCCCGACAACACAATGGCTCGGGCGGCTTGGCGATAAAAGATCCTTGCCTGTTTTAAATTAATATTGGCAGCTTGGGTGGACTTCAATAAACGCATAGAAAAACTCAAGATTAACGGCCTATTAGCATAAACCAACTTTATAGATTTATAGAGCAAAACCGTTTTCAAGCAACACGCACAACAATACGTACACTTGAAACGGGTTAATTCAGTTGCTTAGTTGCCGCAAGATTTGCTGATAGGCCGCCACAATTTGTGCCTTATTTGGCAAGCGGCTCTCGGGGATACGTTGGTAGTGGCTGATTGTCTGCACAAGATAACGCTTAGCCTGGCTGGTTTTATCCGCATCTAACCCTTGCCACATAATTGAGCCAGTCGAACTTAAGGGCGCCACGTCATTGCGCTTCGAAGCTGTACTCGAATGGGTTAAATGCAATATCTCATAGAAGCGCTGATTTTCTTCGAGTAAATATTCCTGCTTAAGGGATAATCCCAACTCAGCAAGTGAGCTGCGCACATGATAATTATGATGCACGGGACACAAAATAAACTCGAGCGGGCTGGAATGATAAGAATGGTTGTGATTGTCGCTGTGATACTGGCTATAACACGACACGATGCTGCGCACCAGTTCAACCAATAACTCGCCACCGACACCCGCAATAATCACTAAGTGCTTGGCTTGCTTGCCGTAATGTGCCAGTGGCAACGCCGCCACATCCAGACAATGCACTTGCCATTCACTTTGGGCATGGGTGGTTTGCTCTTTTTCGTTTTGAGCGTTTGAGATAGGCTGCTGGGGGAAAAACCGAGCTAACTCAAGGCTGAGTTGCTGCATTAAGGGCGCCACACAATCGACAAAATGCACTTTAGGCGCAGCATTTCTTTGCAGTAACAGCATGCCGAGTAAACCATGATCGCAGCAGCAGTCCCAAATATGATCGTATCCTTGCTCTACCATCTGATTGATCTGCTGTAATCGCTGACTGATTTTCACCGCTGACGCCTCAAAAATCGCGCCCATACATGCTTGAGCGCCATAAAGCCGCGCATTCTACCCGAGTCAGCGGTTAAAACCCATCTCTTTAGGTTTGACTATCAGGCTGCCAGCCTCTAGGCCGCATCGGTGAATACGTATGCAACCCATTGCGAGCAAAAAGCCATCACCACTAGTATGCATTGACCCATATTCACTATAAAAACAAGGATCAGGGAATGTTCAGCAATCTGCTTACCCACACCCGCCACATCAACTCGCCAACGCGAAATCGACACAATTTATTCACGCCCAGCTTGCTAGCACTCAGCATTGGCAGCCTGTTGAGTACAGGTGCCACGGCGCAGACCCTCAACCTGAGCTCCCCCGATAAGCAAATCGTCTTGAGTCTGAGTGATGATACGGGCCGCCCCGAATATCAAATCCATTTTCATGGCAAAACCGTTATCGAACCGAGCCGATTAGGGTTAGTCTTTGCCTCACTGGGCGAATTAGGACAAGGTCTTCGCATTAAATCGAGCCACCCCGCCAGTGCCAATAAAAAATGGCAGCAACCTTGGGGTGAGCAAGAGTGGGTAAAGGATCAACACAATCAACTGAGCGTGGTATTAACCGACGGTAAAATCGACTTAAACCTCGAGTTTAAAGCCTTTGACGATGGCATCGGCTTTCGTTATCACTTAGCGGCCCAAAACGCGTTGCCGAACAATACGCCGCTTGCCATTACCGATGAACTCACCGAATTTAATATTGGCCAGAGTGATAAGGCCACCGCCTGGTGGATCCCTTCTCGTGGATGGAACCGCTACGAATATTTGTATCGCACCAGCGCACTCAATCAGGTCGACCGAGCCCACACCCCTTTTACCTTTAAACTGGTCGATGGCACCCATTTAAGCATTCACGAGGCGGCGTTAGTTGATTTTGCCTCGATGACCCTCGATCAACAGCGTGATGGCAAGCTCAAGGCCGATCTTACTCCTTGGTCAGATGGTATTCGGGTTAAAACCCAAGCGGGCTTTTATACCCCATGGCGCACGATTCAAATCGCCGACAAAGCCACGGGACTGCTTAATTCTCACCTTATCCTCAACCTGAATGAACCCAATAAACTAGGGGATGTCTCTTGGGTTAAACTGGGCAAATATGTCGGCATTTGGTGGGGGATGCACCTCAATGACAACACTTGGGGCTCGGGCCCAGCGCATGGCGCAACCACCAGCGAAACAGAGCGTTATATGGATTTCGCCGCCAAATACCAGTTTGATGGTGTCTTGGTCGAAGGCTGGAACCAAGGTTGGGATGGCGATTGGTTCCATAATGGCGATCAATTCAGTTTTACTAAGGCCTATGATGATTTCGATTTACCCGCCATTACCGCCTACGGCGCGAAAAAAGGCGTGCGCCTGATTGGTCACCACGAGACCGCAGGCTCAGTCACCCACTACCGCAAGCAAATGAATGATGCCTTCGCCCTGTATGAAAAACATGGCGTGACCCAAGTCAAAACCGGTTATGTCGCTGACGGTGGACAAATCAAACGCATCGATGAAAACGGTATCACCCGTCACGAATGGCACGACGGTCAGTTTATGGTGGGTGAATATCTTCACAGCGTTACCGAAGCAGCCAAGCACCATATCAGCATTAATACCCACGAGCCGATTAAAGATACTGGGCTGCGCCGCACTTATCCTAACTGGATCTCCCGCGAAGGTGCCCGCGGCCAAGAGTACAATGCCTGGGGCAGCCCACCAAATAGCCCAGAACATACCGCCATGCTGCCCTTTACCCGCATGCTGGCTGGACCAATGGACTTCACCCCGGGGATTTTTGATTTGGCACCTAAGGGGTTAGATGCCGAAAATCGCGTGCAAACCACATTAATGAAGCAACTCGCCCTGTATGTGGTGCTCTACAGCCCAATCCAAATGGCCGCCGACTTGCCACGCAATTATCAAAAACATCTAGATGCCTTCCAGTTTATCCGCGATGTACCAACAGACTGGTATCAAAGTATCGCACTGGCTGGCGAAGTGGGTGATTATGTGGTGTTTGCCCGTCAGGCCAAGGATCAACAGGATTGGTACTTAGGCGCGCTGACCGATGAAAATGCCCGTCAGGTTAAGGTCAAACTGGATTTCCTCGATCCAAACAAACGCTATCAAGCCCAGATTTATCGCGATGGTGCAAAAGCCGATTGGAAAACCAATCCCTATGATTATGTGATTGAAACCAAAGAGGTCAGCGCCAAAAACAGCCTAACCTTAGCCCTCGCCAGCAGTGGCGGCACAGCGATCCGCTTTAAGGCTCTTTAAATTAAGCAAAGTAATAGGGCGACCAAGATGGTCGCCCTATTAGGTTTGCAATGCGATTAATTTAACCTGAACTCGGGATAACGAGTGTCGAAAAGTCTAAATTTAACAAACAAAATCAATGCTATAGATGATTATTTTGAAAAGAAAAATCTTTTTCCTGACTGAATGTGCAGATTTTTGCGCATATCAAGGCGCTCTGTCGTACGCCATAGCGAGCTATGGTGAGACAGAGCAACGCAGAGAGGCTCGAAAAGATGCCTATTCAGCGGCGCTACTTATCCCGAGCTCAGGTTAATTTAAGGTCAACGCCACAATTTTAAGGGGATGATTATCATCGAATGACGGGAAATCCTCATGGGGATCGAGCCAAGTGTGGTCAATCACACCTCGGCCTTGCTTTTCAACGCAGCGAACTAGACTATCAAACCAATCTTGACGGTCTACTTTGGCGACATTATTGCAACACACAATGGTGCCACCAGCCTTGGTTGATAATAATGCGGGTTTAAATAAACCTTGGTAATCATTAACTAAATCGACAATCCCGAAGGCACTCTTGGCATAACGAGGCGGATCAAGAAATACCAGATCAAATTGGGTTTGCGGCAATTTGGGGTAACTGGGTAATTTTTGGTTGCGGCGCCCTCCCACACTTAAACCAGCTAATTGGCGCAAGGCCGGAAACGCATCACTCTGCACGAACTCACACACCTCTGACACTTGGTTTAATTCGGCATTAGTTCGCCCAGCGGCGAGTGCAAAGGAGGAAAAGTCGACATTCACTACCCGTTCTGCGCCGCCCATAGCCGCAGCAGTGCCGATACCACAGGTGTAAGAAAACAAATTCAGTACGGTTTTATCTTGACTGTGTGCCCGCACATATTCGCGACCAATACGCATATCAAGAAATAGCAGCGGATCTTGTCCTTCGTGGCGTAGCTTAGTGGTGAATTTAATCCCATTTTCCTGCATCACCAACTCGGCACTGGCAATATCATCCAGTTCAGGGCTTAGCGCATTGAGCACCCGCGAATGGCCAGCCGAGCGGTCGTTATACACTACCGGCAGGGCCACTTCTTGGGTGAGCACGTCCACTACTTCAGCCAATTCCTCAGCGGTTAAGGTGTGGTGAAAACTCTGTACTAACCAATTATCGCCGTAGCGATCGACATTCAAGCCACTGACACCTTCGACCGTGCCATGGAACACCCGAAAACAATCGGTATGATCTTGTTCTGCTTGTAGTAAAAAATCATGGCGTTTAGCTAAAGCCGTCGATAACAGCGTTTGAATAGACATAAAAAGCGGGACTCATACATCGGAAACCTGCGTAAGGTTTCAAGGGGAAAACGGCATGATAGCAAACTCAGCGACAAAATATCGGATAAATTCTCCCAGTATCCAATCACAGACTATACAAGCAGAGCCGTTTTAGCTTAAGGCACTAAGTGAGGCAGCCCCTTTGGCTCATCCCTTCCCTTAGCGCCTACACCATTTAGTATCCACAAACTACACCACTAGACTATGTCACTAAAACGATGCCTGATAAACGGGATAATCGATATAGCCAGCTTCACCGCCGCCATACAAGGTAAGCCTTGCATCCGCATCAAACTCGGTTAATGGCCAGTCATGGGCAAAGCGCGCGACTAAATCCGGATTGGTCACAAAGGGCGTACCAAAGGCCACAAAATTAGCATAGTGTTGGTCGAGTAAACGCTGAGCAGATTGCTTGGTTAATTTCCCCGCCACCATTATCGGGTGTTGATACACACTGCGCACTTGCTGACGAAACGCGTCAGACACTTCCACATAGCGCGAGATGTTTTCAGAAAAATGCACATAGGCAAGATTCATCGGTTGCAGCTTTTGTAGCAAGGCGAGTGTTAATTGGATGATGTCAGGGTTGTCACCGGTAAATCCCTCACCAATATGGGGAGATATCCGCACAGCGACTCTCCCAGATCCAATGGTCTGTGTAAGGGCTTGTAAGGTGTCGACTAAAAAACGCAACCGATTTTCTTGGCTGCCACCGTAGCGATCTTGCCGTTGATTGCTTTCTAAGCGCATAAAAGTATCAAATAAATAGCCATGGGCTGCATGCACTTCAACCCCATCAAAACCGGCTAACATCGCATTTTGTGCTGCTTGCACAAAATCGCTGATAGTCGCTTGGATATCTTGTTCGCTCATCGCCTTTGGCTGCTGGGTTTCAATCATGCCAAAGCCACCTCCAGGCAATGGACCAAATACCTGATCGGGTATTTTTATTGCCGATGGCGCAAGAGGCTCAGCGCCAGACACACTCGAATGGCTGCGACGACCAACATGCCAGAGTTGGATAAATATTTTCCCACCTTCTTGGTGCACCGCTTCCGTGACTTTTTTCCAGCCCTCAATCTGTGCTGGAGTATAAATCCCAGGGGTCATTGAATACCCTCGCGCCACCGCTGACACAGGTGCGCCTTCGGTAATAATCAATCCTGCGCTTGCTCGCTGGCGATAATAGGTGGCCATCATCTCGTTCGGAATATCCCCCGGCTGAGTGCTACGTGAGCGAGTCATTGGAGCCATCACAATACGGTTTTTAGTCTCTAACACATGACCTTTGAATGCCTTGAACATACTTTCCCCTAGGCTTGATAAGTTGGATAGTCAGTTAACCCTTTTTCGCCACCACCAAACAGCGTTGTTGGGTCATGCTCAGCCAACGGATAGCCGTGTTTTAGCCGCTCGGGTAAATCTGGATTGGCAATAAAAGGTCGTCCAAAACCAATCATATCAGCCAAACCATCGTTAATAGTTTGTTCCGCTGTGTGTGCGTTGTATCGTCCGGCATAAATCAGCACGCCCTGATAAGCCTCACGCAATGCTTGTTTGAATGAGCGTGGCGTATCAGGTGCATCATCCCAATCCACCTCGGCAATATGTAGATAAACAATTCGATGTTTGTTAAGTAACGCAGCGGCAGCGGTATAGGTCACAATCGGGTCCGCATCCACAGTGCCATTGAGGGTCGTAAGGGGCGCTAAACGCACACCCACACGCTCAGCACCAATAGCATCGACCAATGCCGCAACCACTTCGTCTAAAAAACGTAGGCGATTTTCAAGACTACCGCCGTACTCATCACTACGGTTGTTGGCTTCGGAATCAATAAATTGGTTGATCAAATAGCCATTAGCGGCGTGGAGTTCAATGCCATCAAAGCCAGCCGCCATAGCATTGAGCGCTGCTTGACGATAATCAGCGATCACTTGCGCAATATCAGCCTTTGTCATTGCCCGAGGCGCAACGACATCAACAAAACCAGGTTCATCAGTGCCGTTATCGACAAACACTTTTACGTTTTCCGCTTTTAATGCGGATGAAGAAATCGGTTGTTGCCCACCAATATTGTCAGGATGGGTGACTCGGCCTACATGCCATAACTGAGCAAAAATCACTCCGTTCTTGGCATGAACTGCCTCAGTGACGATATGCCAGCCCGCGATCTGTTCGGGAGTATAAATACCAGGAGTCCAAGCATACCCTTTTGCAGTTGGAGAAATCTGTGTGCCTTCAGAGACAATGAGCCCCGCACTCGCACGCTGAGCATAATAGGTTGCCATCATATGATTGGCCACATCGCCTGGCTGACTGGCTCTTGAACGAGTCATTGGCGGCATAACGATGCGGTTTTTGAGTGTTAATGCACCCAAGGTGATCGGTTGAAACAGTGATTGCGTCATAATATAACCCTCTCATTTCGTTGCAAACATACTAGCAAACTCAACAAGAGACATTGAGCGCAATAAAGACAAATGATTTTTGTTGTAAATGCAAAAATGTTCACTAACACGTCAATACGACAAGTGTTGCCCTACCGCTTACAGGGTTAGCTTAGGCTGAATAAAATCAATAAAGGCCGAGATACGTTTCGCGACGGTAGAAGATTTATAGTACACCGCATTGATCTGCTCTCGGCCGGTATTGGTGATTTTTTCACTCTCCAATAAGGGGATTAAACGCCCCTCAGCGATATCCTTTTTCACCATAAATCCCGATAAGCAGGCAATACCATTACCCGTTAATGCAAGCTGCCTTAACGTTTCACCGTTACTCGAGGTTAATGTAGGTGTAAATCGAGTAAATCCGTTCAGTGGCCAATCATTGAGGGCTTTTGGGGTAGAAAATCCCAGCAAATCGTGGTGAATAAGATCGCTGCTTTTATTGGGAAAACCGCGCCTTGATAGGTAATCTGGTGAGGCTACAATGTACAGCAAGCTTTTCCCAAGTGGCCTAGCATGCAAAGTCGAATCCGTTAAGTTGCCAATGCGGATCGCGAGATCGGTTTTCTTTTCAAGCAAATCAACAAAACCTTCGTTGGAGGTGAGTTCCAATTCAATATCGGGATAGGTTTGCTTAAATGGCTGGATAAGCGGCACTAATTGATGAAACAAAAAGGGACTTGCGGCATCGACACGTAAACGGCCTCTCGGTAGCTCTCCACGAGTAATGATCTCCTCTTCAGCTTGCTGGATCTGTAATAAGCCAATTCGGATGGCTTCAACAAACTGGCGACCTTCCTCGGTTAATTCGATCCGGCGAGTCGTGCGATTTAAAATAGAAACGCCAACTTGGCTTTCAACCTTGCTCACCGCCCGAGACACGCGGGCCACTTGAATATCTAACAGTTCAGCTGCCGCCGAAAAACCACCACTGTCGACGACAGCAAGCAGTATTTCTAAATCATCGGACCGTGTTTTCATTTTATTTCTCGCACCACACCCGCAATTATTGCATTTATAGCAAATATCATTGGTATAAATATCTGTATTTTACAATTTGCAAAAATCACTAAAGTGTCTCAATGAGTTGCTCGAATCCTGCGGCGGCTTTGGTTGGCACAAATTCCACTACATCAAATTCAGCCACGTCTTCGGTATAGAAAGGATCTTGCTGCAAAATAGCCTCGAGTACTGCACGCGACTCCGCCTTAGCGAAGATCACACCGCCCGTGCGTGGCACCTTACGGCCCGAGGCGATAAAAACGCCCTTGGCGTAATACGCATCAAGATAATCAATATGAGCAGCTAAATGTAGCTCAACATCTGCCAGCGGCTTTTTGTAGGTTAAGGTGATAACAAACATAGATATCCTTTATTCAAAACATAATCGATTTTGACAGGTGCTAACCATGATTACATGAGAGCATCTGCTGACATACTGTTCCATTATTTTTGCAGTATCAATCGCATAATGCGTCTATTGCTCACTGCTGCTGACACTTTAGCCACTGACTGGATACCCATACAACCCCATAGGAGTGTAAAATAGGCTGCCATTAGGTTACACGGCTGTTTAACTTGAGTTATCAATGGATGATGAATACGTATGTAAGCGGTTGTGCGTCAATCGACGCTGCGGCTACTATAAATTCGCTAGTTCCACCCTCTGCTTGTGGGGTTGAACACTGTGAGGTCGTTTCTGGTAGCAGCCTTTGAGGATAGCTGTCAGGCTTAGGTTCTTTTCTGCTTCTGAGCATTTGCATCATAGAGTATGAAAATGAATTTATTGGCGAATATGCTTCTGAGGGAGAGGTATATTCGCTATTTTTTAGCATCAAAACACACCTTTATAGCGACCAAACCGAACTGGCACAATAATGCGTAAACTGAGCCAAAGCTATTGATTAAGCTTTCAAATTATAACGATAAATGACTCAAGGCAGCACTGCTGTCCGCTACTGAAGGGAAGTTGCATGTCCACGGATCAACAAACGATTACCCCATTAGAAGGTGTCTCACCCAAGGTGGTGCATCGCGCCGTTCATAAGCGACAACCCGAGCTAAATTTCTGGCAAATTTTTAATATGTGCTTTGGTTTTTTGGGGATCCAATTCGGTTTTGCCCTGCAAAATGCCAACGTCAGTCGCATTTTCCAAACCCTTGGCGCCTCTATCGATGACATTCCCATCCTGTGGATTGCCGCACCGTTAACGGGTCTGCTGGTTCAACCGATTATTGGTTATCTGAGCGATAATACTTGGGGGCGCTTAGGTCGCCGTCGGCCGTATTTTTTAATCGGCGCTATTTGTACGACTCTTGCGATATTTGTGATGCCGCATTCCCCTACGTTATGGATTGCCGCGGGCATGCTGTGGATTATGGATGCCTCAATCAATATCGCCATGGAACCCTTCCGTGCCTTTGTGGGGGATAATTTGCCTCCCAAGCAGCGCACCCAAGGTTATGCCATGCAAAGCTTTTTTATTGGCATCGGTGCAGTTGTGGCCTCGGCCCTACCCTATATTCTCAGTAACTTCTTTAATGTCGCCAATACCGCGCCCGTGGGCGAAATTGCCGATTCGGTGCGTTATGCCTTCTATTTTGGTGGCGCCGTGCTGTTTCTCAGCGTGGCGTGGACAGTGATCTCTACTAAAGAATATTCCCCAGATGAACTCGCCGCCTTCCATGGCAATGCTGACGCTGGCATAGATGAGCAACAATATCGCACTCGCACCCATCAGAATTATCAATTTGCCGCTATCGTTTGGATGGCTGTAGGCGCACTGCTGACGCTTGCGGTGTGGACACAGGATTTAGATAAGCAGCTGTATATTTTAACCTTAGGGATTTTTGCCTTTGGCCCATTGCAACTTTACTGCGCCCTTCGCTTAGGTAAATCAACGCCCTCACAGCGTTCGCAACTGGGCATTGTCTTTAATGTGGTCGATGATTTATTCCATATGCCTAAGGCCATGCATCAGTTAGCGATAGTGCAGTTTTTCTCTTGGTTCGCGCTCTTTGCGATGTGGATATACACCACCTCGGCGGTGACGTCTTATCACTTTGGCAGCAGCGATGTGTTATCCCCAGCCTACAATAATGGTGCCGATTGGGTGGGCGTACTATTCGCCTCCTACAATGGATTTTCGGCCATTGCGGCGCTGTTTATTCCGCTACTTGCCAAACGTATCGGGATCAAACTCACCCATACCTTTAATATGTTCTGCGGTGGTTTTGGCTTAATCAGTTTCTATTTTATCAAGGATCCCAGCCTGCTATGGCTGCCGATGATAGGGGTGGGTATTGCCTGGGCCTCAATTCTATCTATCCCCTACGCGATGTTATCCAGCACCTTACCGCCGAAAAAAATGGGCGTGTATATGGGAATTTTTAACTTCTTTATCGTGATCCCACAGCTCCTTGCAGCCAGCGTCTTAGGCGTAATCCTCAATGGATTATTTGATGGTCAACCCATCTATGCCCTGCTCACCGGCGGCGTCCTCATGCTCTGCGCCGGGATTGCCGTGCTCTTTGTTGAGCAGCCGAATACTCAGCACACTCAAGCGTAAATCGCAGATCCTACAACTCGGCACTCTTGGCGTTTGGGCAACTAAACGCCAATACGTATAGCCACATAGCTTACAACAAGAATAAATCGCAATTAGCACCATCTATTAATTGGGGAGATTTTGATGAATATGGCATCGACAACAGTACCTTCGCAGCAGGCTCGCAGCTTAACTCGTAAGCCGATTGCGCTCGCAATTGCCGCAAGCCTTATCGGCGTTACCAGCTTAATGGGCTGCTCACCCTCGGCCCCCAATGCAGACACATCAACACCGACCGTCACAAAAGCCACAGATGTACAGATTGCCCCCGGCGCCCCCGGCAAAGCCCCAACCTGGGCGTTCTCCGGCAAAACCGGTATCGGTACCTCCTATGAGCCTTATACTCAGGGGCAATACCAAGACAGCGCTCAAAATCCCATTAGCCGAGTGTGGTTCTCCATCGCGCAGGGGATTTTAACCGAAACCATGTATGGCCTTATTCACAACGCTCAGCTCAAAGAGTTGCAATTTGTGATCACCGGCAATGGCTTTGTCGATACCGAAAAAGATAACACGATCAGCAGCATTGAATACTTAGATACCGACGCTAATGGTCGCCCACAATCCTTGGCCTATAAGATTATCAATCGCGACGTTGAAGGTAAGTATCAGATAGAAAAACATATCTTTACCGATCCCGACCGCGATACGCTGATGATGCGCGTGACGTTTACCGCCTTTGAAGCGGGTATCACACCGCATTTATACGTTAACCCCCATATCGATAATGCGGGCGCGAATGATATTGGCAGAATCGATCATCAAGCCCTTATTGCTCGCACCAATGATCCCCACAGTAGCGTAATGACGGTGAAATCGGATATCGATTTTGCGCAGGCGACTACGGGCTTTGTCGGTGTATCCGACGGTTTGGCCGATTTAGCCGATAACGGCAAGCTTGATACGCTGTATCAGGCCACCAGCAGCGCCGAAAAGCCTACTCAAGGCAACATTGCCTTTACCGCCAGTTATCCCGCACTCCAAGCTAATCAAGCTCTTAATGTGAATTTGGCGATTGGTTTTGGCCAGGATGAGGCCAGCAGTTTAGCCAATGCCAACGCCAGCTTGACGGCGGGGTATGACGCGGTGCTGAGCCAATACAACGCTGGTTGGCACAGTTATTTACAATCGCTACCCGCGATGCCTGATATGGCGCAAAGCACCACAGATAATGGCAAGCTGCTGTATACCAGTGCCATGGTACTCAAGGCGCAGGAAGATAAAACCTACGCGGGCGCCCTTATCGCGTCGCTTTCTAATCCTTGGGGCGATACAGTGCCAGCTGTCACACCCAGCACGGGTTACAAGGCCGTTTGGCCGCGCGACTTTTATCAATGCGCCATGGCATTTCTCGCCATGGGCGATACCCAAACGCCTAAAGTCGCCTTTGAATACCTTAAAAAGGTGCAAGTGAGCGATAAAACCCCAGGCTTTAGCGGCACACCCGGTTGGTTTTTACAAAAGACCCATGTGGACGGCCAAATCGAATGGGTGGGCGTACAGCTCGACCAAACGGCGATGCCGATCATGCTCGGCTGGAAGCTCTGGCAGGCAGGCGTATTCAGTCAAGCTGAACTTAACCATTGGTATCAAGAGATGTTAAAAGCTGCGGCGGACTTTTTAGTCAGCGGCGGCGAGGTCAATCTCGACTGGAATCATACCCAAATTACGCCACCGAAAACCCAGCAAGAACGTTGGGAAGAACAAGCAGGTTATTCGCCTTCCACCACGGCCGCTGTGATCGCAGGCTTAGTGGCTGCGAGTGATATTGCCAAGGCAGTAAACGACAGCGATGCCAGTCAGCGTTATCTCGCGACCGCCAAAACGCTTAATCAACAACTTGAAAAACACTTAGTGACGACCCAAGGTTTGCTCACCGATAGCCAAGGCATTAAGGCACCGTATTATCTGCGATTAAGCCCCAACGGTGAGCCAAACACCGCCGAGCAACTCGCCGCCAATAATGGCCGTGCGGGATTAGATCAACGTCAGATCCTCGATGGCGGCTTTTTAGAACTGGTGCGCTATGGCGTGCGTGGCTCCACCGATAAGCTGATTAATCAAAGCCTAGCGCTGGTGGATAATACCGAGCTTGAGGACAATTTACGCCTCAAATACAACTTTACGGCAAAGGATGGCAGCAGCGTTCCAGGCTTTAGACGTTACGGTAACGATGGCTACGGTGAAGATACCCTCACTGGCGCAAACTACGCCGAATCGGGCAGTAATAGCGACAACCAACGCGGCCGCGTCTGGCCCTTCTTTACTGGCGAGCGTGGCCATTTTGAATTGGCCCTTGCCAGCGCCAAGGGAGAGCTAAGCGGTGCTCACGCACAGCAAACCAAGCAGCAACTTATCAATACCTATGTGCAAGGGATGGAAACCTTCGCCAACGCGGGTCTAATGCTCCCCGAACAAGCATGGGACGGTGTGGGTAACGCCACTCGTTACCAATATCAACTCGGCCAAGGCACTAACTCCGCCACCCCGCTCGCCTGGACCCACGCTGAATATATTAAGCTTGTACGTTCAATGAGCGATGGTCGAGTCTGGGATAACTACCCTATCGTCCCTGAGGCGTTGAAATAGTGTTTAAATACTGATACGAGTCAATAAAGCCCGCAAAGGTGAGTTGTGCGGGCTTTATGATGAAAAACAGCATACTCCTTTAATTCGCCCCACATCATCCATTCTGCGCACAGTAAAAGCATTCTCTGTTTTTATGTGAATACTTATTTTTATTGCCGTTACTTCAATAAAAAATTGACTTACATAAGCCAGTCAAGATGTTAAGCTATTTGTGCTTTTGTTAATTTATCGATAAATGGAGTTTTGATGAAGCCTTTAAAAACCGTAATCAAATGGATTTTGCTCACGTTATTCTTGGTGCCAGTGAGTCTTTATCTGATCCTTGCCGCCATCAACATAAAAGATAGCCCAGCTTCAGAGCAAGCCAAAGCCTACCTCGACGAAATTCAAAAGAGTGATAAGGCGTTAGCCGACAACCAAGCTCAGAATGCCTATCTCTATGCGCTGGGCTTTGATGTGAATAGTGGCGCCTCGCCGATGGATGCTGGGATTTCTCGACTTAAAAGCATACAACAGCTTGGCATTTTGGAACGCTCCCCAACGCTAAACACAACTCCTATAGACAAACCGCAAACCCCTTTCAACGAATGCCTTAACCGTGATGATTTTCTGTCCAGTTGTCTCCCGGTACTGACAGAACAAACGTCTTTTGACGAACTCATCGCAACAAACGCCGAATTAATCACGCGATATAAAACATTAATTCAGTTAGATACCTGGCAAGAAGGCAGCCAATTTAATGTCTTTTTGTCTTCTCCGTCACTTTCACATCTGCTCACGGCACAAAAACTCTACTTCATCGATTTACTGGCTCACGCTCAAACCATGTCTGCGCAGCAAGTTACCGATGTGATTAATCAAGATATGTTGTTTTGGCAACGCGTAGCAGCTAACACCCATGTGCTACTGATAAAAACCGTTAGTCAAAACGGCATCACAACAAATATGAAATTTGGCGAATTGATACTAGGCCAACTGCATCCCTCTCAATTAAGCAACGTCATCCCCACTAGCTGGCAAACGCCGTTCCCTGCTGAGGTGACTACATTTGAAAAAATAAAAATGGGTGAATGGTATTACTTTACAGCCATGGCCAAAGCATTGCAGACAATTGATGATGAAGATATCACCACAAACGTGACGCAATGGTTGCTGACACCGTTAATGAAAGATCAAGACACAGCGAATCGTTACGCGGAAATTTTAAATGGCACGACTCCTCCGCAGACTTGCCCTGCTCCTTGGTCAATCGCTGACATGAGCCAATTTATATATAACCCACTTGGTAAATTTGTACTCTGCTCTGGCATTACATCATTAGACCGTTACCAACAAGATTTTGATGAGCTCGAGCCACAAAGAGCACGCTTGATCACGAGACTCCAATAGGGTGATTGTTTACTTAAGCAAATACATGACATAAACGCCTTCGACATGTGCTAAAGTTAGCTTATACTGTGTATATGTACAGCATATAGATGCATATGATCATGGTTACTCCTGAACAATCGAAAATCCAATATCCTTTCTTTAGCACATCTGTGGCGGCGGGGTTTCCTTCTCCCGCCAATGATTATATTGAGCAATCGCTTGATCTAAATGAGCTTTGTATCAAACA
Organism: Shewanella sp. MM_2022_3; assembly: GCF_022557375.1. NCBI lineage: Bacteria > Pseudomonadati > Pseudomonadota > Gammaproteobacteria > Alteromonadales > Shewanellaceae > Shewanella > Shewanella sp. MM_2022_3. The sequence continues at coordinate 247,307 of NZ_JAKZGV010000002.1, read as the reverse complement.
TCCCACCGCAACCTTTTTTGTCAAAGTTCAAGGCGATTCGATGGTCGATGCCGGAATTTCCTCTGGTGATATATTAGTGGTTGACCGAGCCTTACAAGCCACCCATGGGGATATTGTAGTGGCGGCCATCAATGGGGAATTTACGGTAAAGCAATTGCAATTACGTCCTGTGGTGCAATTATTGCCATGTAACCCGGCCTACAGTGCAATTCCACTCAGCCACGAGTCAGAGTTAGACCTGTTCGGTGTCGTGACTTGTGTGGTGAAAAAACTCAAATGACCGCCAACTTATTCGCCCTCGTAGACTGTAATAATTTTTATGCGTCCTGTGAGCGTATGTTTCGGCCCGATCTACAGGGCAAACCTATCGTTGTGCTGTCAAATAACGATGGTTGTGTTGTCGCGCGTTCATCGGAAGCAAAGCAATTAGGCATAAAAATGGCCGTGCCGGTTTATCAAGTGATGGAGATGATCCGCGCCCATAATGTGGCGGTATTTTCGTCCAACTATGCCCTTTACGCTGATATTTCAAATCGCGTCATGACCACACTTGAGCAGATGGTGCCTAGGGTTGAAGTCTACTCAATCGATGAGGCTTTTTTGGATTTGTCTCGGCTCGATAAATGTCAAGATATTAACCAGTTAGCCATGGATATTCGTCAACGGATCCAGCAATGGATAGGGATCAGTGTCTGCGTAGGAATTGGGCCGAGCAAAACCTTAGCCAAGCTAGCTAACTATGCCGCAAAACAGTATCCCGCCACCCAAGGCGTTGTCGATTTACGCGATAAAGAACGCCAACGCCGGTTAATGGCGCTCACTCCCATTGATGAAGTTTGGGGCATTGGCCGAAAAATTGCGCAACGTTTAAAACAGATGGGCATCCATACCGCTCTACAGCTTGCAGATGCCCATCCTAAACTTATCCGAGACAATTTTTCCGTCATGGTTGAGCGAACGGTGTACGAGCTTAACGGTATTGCCTGTGATGATATTCAGCAGGTGGTAGCGACAAAGCAGCAAATCATCAGCTCGCGCTCCTTTGGCGCACGTATTACCACCTTTGAGGCGATGCAGCAGGCTATCAGTGACTATACCTTTAGGGCCTGCGAGAAATTGCGAGCGGAGGGGCAGTTTGCCCGCACCTTATCGGTGTTTATTCGCAGCAGTTATTTTACGCAACATCAGCCCCAATATAGCCAAGTACTCACTGGTCATCTTGTGTATCCCAGTGACGATACCCGTGATTTTATCGAATTAGCGCAGCGACTATTGCATCGGCTTTGGCGTGCAGGTCCCGCCTATGCTAAAGCTGGCGTCATGCTAGGAGATTTTTATGCACCAGGCGTGTTTCAATTAGGCTTGTTTGACGAGGCCAAACCACAACCTAAAAGTAAAGAATTGATGAAACTGCTTGATGGTATCAATCACAGTGGTAAAGGAAATATTCAATTTGCAGGACAAGGACTGAATGCCGATTGGAGAATGAAGCGTGGTCAACTCTCTCCCCGCTACACTACCCAATGGAGACATATTCCGATAATAAAATAAGCCATAAGCATGAATAACGAAATAATATGCTAGAGCTGTTCCATTTGTTAAATCCGCTAAAACACAGTCAATAATGGTCTATATTTCAACAGCTAATAAGATTCATGCTATTAACACCTTTAATCTTAAATTGATAGCGATCACATTATTCAAAACTGACCTAAACAAAAAATTCAGCCTAAAGATTGACATTGTAAAGATGATGTTACGTTACATTGCGATACAATCTAGCCTTTTTCACATGCAGCACCGCATCTTATTACTTCAAGCCAACCTTAATTAGCTTCCGCAAGTTTACATTAGTAACACACGATTAACACAAAACAAACAATTAAGCTGTTGATATTAAAGTTGTTAATGATAGTTTTCCGACTATGGAGGGCAGTTGCACATAAAATATAAGCCTTGATGAAACCCTTCCTGATCATCACGGCATTGTTAAGGGAATGAAAATATGATTACGCAAACAACCGTTGCACGTGCGGTTCGTTTTAGTTTACTTGCTTTAGTATCAACATCTTTATCACCATTGGTTTTCGCAGCTGATGAAACCGCGGTTGCCGAGGATAAAGTTGAGCGTATCGAAGTAACTGGTTCACGTATTAAGCGTACCGATCTTGAGAATGCTTCACCTGTAGTGGTTGTCAGTGCAGCCGACATTGAAAAAGGCGGGTTTAACTCAGTCCAAGATGTTTTAGGTAACCTATCGCAAAACTCTGGCGGCTCCATGACTCAGCAAGAAGTTCATGGTTTCACCCCAGCTGCATCTGCTGTAAATCTTCGTGGTGTTGGCGCTGGACGCGTTCTCACCCTCATCAATGGTAAACGCGTACCTAAATATCCTTTTGGGGCCGGTGGTACAGATAGTTTTGTCGATACCGCAAACATTCCGTTAGGAGCGATTGAACGCATTGAGATCTTAACCACAGGTGCATCAGCCATTTACGGCTCGGATGCCATGGGCGGCGTTATCAACATTATCTTGAAAAAAGATGTTGAGCAAAGCACCTTGAAATATCGCTTCTCCGATACCGTTGATGGTGGCTTACAAAACAACCAATTCTCCTTTATGACGGGCGTAAGCAGCGATAAAGCGAACCTAACTTTCTTCGCCGAATACGAAGACCGTCAAGCCTTAAAAGGAACAGATCGCCCAGAATGGGGAACAGATATCGTTCCGGGCAACCCTTATGCGGCTTACAGCTCATATGGTGCGAACATTGTCACCAGCGATAATAAACTCTTTAAAACCTTATCTGCCGCAGAATGTGAGGCACGTGGTTATCAAGTGATGTCCAATGGTCGCTGCGGTTTTGATCGCTCGCCACAACGGGATTTCTCTCCAGAACAAAAACGCTATTCAACTATGGTGAACCTCACCAAAGAACTGAATGATGACCATCAGCTCTACTCTCGAATTGACTATACACATGCCTCAACTTTTACCGAAATTGAGTCAGCAACTGTCGGTGATGACTTTAAATATAAAGTAGTTGGCGATGATGTCACTATCTACAACAAGTCAAAAGGCCTCTCACAAACCTTCAAAAAATCATCAGCCTTTGGCGGTGATTTTGCCAGCGCAGCCGACGGAGAATATTTCTACACTCGTCGTATGTCAGAGTTAGGTCCACGTACTTCTGATTTTGAAACCAATAACTTCTCGTTCTTGATCGGTGGTAAAGGTTATCTGACTGAAGGCATCGAATATGACACATCTTGGTCTATTGCCCGCCAAACTGTAGAATCCACCACAACGGGCTCACCAACTTACCAAAGTATGTGGGATTATTTGACCGAAGGAACCAATGGTCATTCTCTATTGGATGTTATTTCCAATGAAGATGCCGCCATGCTGGATTATCAAGGTGGTAAAAAAGGTCAATCAACCCTATCAAGCTTTAACGCCGGTATTAGTGGCGAAGTCTTTGAATTACCAGCAGGCGCCGTAGCTTATGCTGCTGGTATCGAATATGGCAAAGAATGGTTTTATGACAAATCCGATAGCTTTACCACTAACGGCGGTGTCATGGGTAAAGGCGGTAGCAGCGCTCAAGGTGAACGTGAACAATATGCTAGCTACGCTGAAGTGGCTGTTCCTGTGATTGAAAACCTCACAGTGACCTTAGCTGGCCGTTACGACTATTACGATGACGAATCAGATGTGGGTGGTCAATTCAGTCCTCAAGTGGCTGTAGAATACCGTCCTATCGACAGCTTACTGCTACGTGGTCTATATGCAGAGACTTTCCGTGCTCCAGATATGCAGCGTTTATTTGGAGAACCCACGTCAGCCTATAGTACTGTGATTGATACTCCTACTTGTGAAGCCTCTGGCCCTGGTCCTGCTTGCGATAAGATCGAATCCTTGCCAATTACCATTGGTGCTAACCCTGAGTTAGAAGCTGAAACAGGTAAAAACTATAACCTTGGTATGGTATGGGATTACAACGATCTCAATCTGACATTAGATTACTGGATTGTTGAAATCGATAACCTAGTGAATGATCCTAGCGCCCAATATATTCTGGATCATTCAGATGCATTTACAGACAAAATTATACGTGATGCGAATGGCAAGTTAATTCAGGTGAATACCCAAGCGATTAACATGTCATCACAAAAAACCTCTGGTATCGACTTCTCTATCGGTTATCGCTATGAAACTGCCAACTTAGGTGATTTAACCGCCCGCTTAGAAGGCACCTACTTACTGAAATGGGAAGAGCAATTAACCCCAGATTCAGAGGCATTAGATCTTATTGATGGTGAAGGTTCAGCGCCTAAAATCCGCGGTAACTTGAACTTAGGTTGGAGCTATAACGATTTTGCGACTAACTTATTGTTCAAATACACTGACAGCATGAATGGCGATCGCATGGATTACTTTGTCGAAAATGGTCTGGACGCAGATTACAGCGTAACGATCGACAGCCATGTTGAAGTGAACTGGTCAGCAAGTTATCTTGTCAACGATGCACTAAAAATCTCAACCGGCATCAACAACTTGTTTGATGCGGGCCCTGAGATTGATCAAACCCAGTCATCGTGGCCACATTACCCACGTTCTTACTACAACGTAGTAGGCCGTGAGTATTACCTCGCTCTGGAAATGAACTTTTAATTAAAAACATTTCCAAGGACAAAGCCGAGCATATTTGCTCGGCTTTTTATTTGCATACTGATACCCAAATTAACATCAAATATTTCACTTTTACCTACATCGACCACCTATCAAATCTTTGCGACTATCTTAACTTATTCTCAACATGCCCTAGGCAATATCCCCTTGTAGCATCCAGCGCACAATGCCACAATGCGAGCAAAATCAATGCGTGCCAACGGCGCCCCTCGATAGGAGCATCATCTTGACCCTTTTTGGTATTAAAAATTGCGATACTGTGCGTAAAGCACGTAAATGGATTGAAACCCATCAACTTTCGGTCAACTTCCATGACTTTAGGGAAGATGGATTAGCAGAAAAGGATCTGCAGCATTGGTGTCAAATTGCCGGATGGGAAACCGTCTTTAATAAACACAGTACCAGTTTTCGCGCCTTAAGTGATGCCGATAAAGCGGATATCGACCAAGCCAAAGCCATTCAACTAATGCTCACTCACCCGACACTGATCAAGCGCCCAGTGCTGGTTTTGGGTGAACAAGTGCTAGTGGGCTTTAACGAAGCCGAATATAAGAAGGTGTTTTCCCTATGACGTACGCTTCGAACACTCACCCGGTTACCGAACTGACTAAAGCGTTAATCGCCCGTCCTTCGGTCACACCGCTAGATGAAGGCTGTCAAAGCTTAATGGCCGAACGTCTTGCCGCCGTAGGCTTTAATATTGAGCCCATGGTCTTTGAAGACACCACCAATATGTGGGCGCGGCGCGGTAATACAGGCCCGGTATTTTGTTTTGCCGGCCATACCGATGTGGTGCCCGCAGGCGATTTAAGCCGCTGGCATACCCCGCCTTTTGAGCCAACCATTATTGACGGTTATCTGTATGGTCGCGGTGCTGCCGATATGAAAGGCTCACTGGCGGCGATGATCGTCGCGACCGAACGTTTTGTGGCTAAGCACCCAAATCATCCTGGCTCGATTGCGTTTTTAATCACTAGCGATGAAGAAGGCCCCTTTATCAATGGCACCACACGGGTTATCGATACCCTAGAAGCCCGTAATGAAAAAATCACTTGGGCATTGGTGGGTGAACCCTCGTCGACCTTAAAACTCGGTGATGTGGTTAAAAATGGCCGCCGTGGCAGTCTCACCGCCAACTTAACCGTTAAAGGTATTCAAGGCCATGTGGCCTATCCGCACCTTGCGGATAACCCTATCCACAAAGCCGCCCCCTTTTTAGCTGAGTTAAGCCAAACCCATTGGGATAATGGCAACGAATTCTTCCCGCCCACCAGCATGCAAATCGCCAACATTAACGGCGGCACAGGCGCATCGAACGTGATCCCAGGCGCCTTGGAGGTGATGTTTAACTTCCGCTATTCCACCGAAGTGACCGCCGAGATACTCATCGAGCGCGTGGAAGCCTTATTAACCGCCCACGAACTGGATTATGACATCAGCTGGACCTTTAACGGCTTACCCTTTTTAACCGGCGAAGGCCCACTGTTAGACGCGACCCGCCATGCCATTCGTCAAGTCACGGGCTATGATACCGATCCACAAACCACCGGCGGCACCTCCGATGGGCGCTTTATTGCGCCAACGGGCGCCAAAGTGTTGGAACTTGGCCCAGTAAACGCCACAATCCATAAAGTGAACGAGTGCGTGAAGGTAGACGATCTAGAGCAATTAGCGCTGTGTTATGAAGTGATTTTGGAACAGTTACTGTGTTAAATACCATGGCTATCACGGCAAAAAAAGCCCTGCTCTATGGTCTAGAGCCAAGGGGAGAGACAGGTTTAACAGCAGATCTAGACTCTGACTCAATGAGCGACTTAGTGTTCGTTGAGTTACTCAGCCCCTATCATCAGCGAGAAACGCGGTTTAAGTTAGAGTTACAAACCGCCCTTGCCTTTCAGGCAATGGCCGACAGTGCCGCCAAAGACGGTATTAAGCTGGCGATTTGCTCTGCCTATCGCCCCTTCGATCGGCAACTCGCCATTTGGAATGCCAAGGCCAGCGGTAAACGAGTGGTCCTTGATATCAATGAGCAGCCCGCGGATATCGCGCCGCTCAGCGATGATGAGTTAGTCGATTTGATCTTACTCTGGTCGGCACTGCCTGGTGCTTCGCGTCACCATTGGGGAACGGATATCGATGTATTTGATGCCGAGCAAATTGAGGTCAAATCCCTGCGTCTAGTGGACGCCGAATACCGTGATGGTGGCCCCTGCGCCCACTTGCACCAGTGGCTAGTGGCTAATGCCAAGGATTTTGGGTTTTATTTTCCGTTCCAGAAAGGCCAAAGCGCGGTAAGTGCAGAGCCTTGGCATATTAGCTATTTCCCCGTGTCTCAAACCCTGTTACCCCAATTTGAGGTTCAGGCCTTAGCGCAGGTTATCCAGCAGAGCGATATGTTGCTAAAAGACGCCGTGATCCGGCGTTTACCCGAGTTAGTAGCGGAATATGTACATCGGATTGCGCAGCCTTAATAGCTTTTTCTGCACGTTTTAGCCGACGTCCCTTCCCGTTTTTGGTTTTATAGATTAAGTAGGTTTTATGGATTTATCATCATACAGACAACAAATTTGCATCGCGGGTAGCCAACTTAGTTACCTTGATATCGGCACAGGCCCTACCCTGTTATTTGGCCACAGCTACCTGTGGGACAGCGCCATGTGGGCACCACAAATTGCGCTCTTAAGCAAAAGCTACCGCTGTATCGTACCCGATCTCTGGGGACACGGCCAATCTGGCACCGTACCGGAAAACTGCCATAGCCTGTTAGACATTAGTGAGCATATGTTAGCCCTGATGGACGCCCTCGAACTTGAGACATTTTCCCTCATCGGTTTGTCCGTGGGCGCCATGTGGGGGGCAGAGCTGGTGCTTAAGGCGCCTGCTCGCGTCAAGACGCTTGCCATGCTGGACAGTTTTATTGGTTTTGAGCCAGAAATCACCCGTGCCAAATATTTTGGTATGTTAGACATGATCCAAACCGCTGGCAGTATTCCGCCAGCACTTATCAATGCAATTTCACCGCTGTTTTTTGCAGATAATGCCAAAGCGAATAATCCCGAATTAGTGCAACGTTTTGAAAACGACTTAGCTGCGCTAACGCCAGAACGCATTCCCGACATAGTAAAACTTGGACGGATTATTTTTGGTCGGCGCGATACCCTAGAATTTGCCGAACAATTTACCTTACCTTGCTTAATCATGGTGGGTGTAGAAGACAAGGCGCGCAGTGTTTTGGAAAGTTATTTGATGAGTGATGCCATTAATGGCAGCCAATTAGTGCATATTCCAAGTGCTGGCCATATTTCAAGTCTAGAACAAGCCGAATTTGTTAATCAGCAATTATTAGCATTTCTCAGCCAATACGCTTAATACGCACCATGATGGTTAGAGCATGTCACCCATGCTCTAACAGATTCATATTCTAGAACCGTGAATAAGAATGAGTCTTTTGCCTATTACTCGAAACCTTTTCCAATAATCTTGGAGTGCTATCCCACTTGAGGCTTAACAAACATCGATTTGTTAACTGCCCTTAAAAATGTTGCAAAATCGTGAAAACACCAAAAATTCAACTACCTTTAAACTGTATTCCCTCAAAAAGGTTTCCTAACATGAGAAAAAGTACAGTTGCATTAGGTGTGTTGACCGCACTCTATATTCCATCCCTTTACGCGAATGTTGAAATAAACGGCTTTGCCTCCATTGTTGCTGGCTCAAGCTTATCCGATGATAAAAGTTACTACGGTTATGATAAAGAAATCGACTTTAATAATGACTCCAAAGTCGCATTACAATTTGCCGCAGATTTAGGGAGCGGCTTACGCGCAACCGCACAAGTCCTCTCCCGTGGCAGTGACGATTATAGTGCAGAGTTTGAGTGGGCTTATATTTCCTATGACATTAGCGATAAGTTGATGCTAATGGCTGGAAGACAACGATTTAATCTTTACAAATATTCCGATTATATCGATGTTGGCTATGCCTACCATTGGATAACGCCACCAAGGGGAGTCTATTCGCTCCCCTTTAATTCTGGCGAAGGCGTTGGTTTAGTTTATTCAGATTTATGGGGCAATACTGAAGTTGGCTTAACCTATAAATATATTACGACATCGGTGTCTGACTATGCGCCTATCGGTTCATCAACGCCCCCAGCGCCCTTTTCCGCCAAGGGCCATATTATGAACTTCAATTTTAGCACCGCTGGATTTGAGTACGGTTTAAATGTGGGGATAGTCACGGATTTCTCATATGAACTGCCAGCACTACTTGGTTTGGGTGAAGCCATTTCCCAAACAGGTTTATTCGATGATCAAGTTGTAAATGACTTATTAGCGATAGAGGATAGTGCCTTACTTATTGGCGCTAACGTGAAATATGACGCAGGAAAGTGGTTTATATTAGCGGAATACACCCGAATAGACGTCGACCCTAGCAGTTTTAATATTCAAGATTCTGCCTTTGTTTCAGCGGGTGTTCGTTACCATGATTTTACCTTCCATTTAACCTATGGCATTGATAAAGGTGACCCACAATATGATGCCTATGATGCAATGTTGCCTGTCTACAACGCCCTACCTCCGGCCAATCAAGCAGCTCTCGCGCCATTAGTGATGGGAACGAAAGCCGCATTAGAAGCACAACAAGAGGATAGTTCCTATTACATCATCGGAACCCGCTGGGATTTTCATCCCTCTGCGGCGCTAAAACTGGAATACACCAATTACAGTAATGATAAGCCGACCTCCGACGAACAACTCTTAAGCATGGCTGTTGATCTTGTTTTCTAAGGAGTCATTTATGAATTTACCTCACATTGCTAAATACATCGTCAAGCCAATCAGCTTGTGTGCACTCCTATTGCTCAGTCAATGGGCTCAAGCGGAAATCGCCGTAATCGTTCACCCTTCGAACAGTTCAGAGATATCAGCTGCCGATATTTCAAGAATTTATTCGGGAAAGCTTAAAACCTTTTCGACAGGAGGCACGATTGTCGCACTCGATCAAGCGGAAGGCTCACCTGTCAGGGAAGCCTTTGTAAAACAAATCCTCAATAAAACAGAAAGTCAGTTAAAAGCCTATTGGTCAAAACTCGTATTTTCTGGACAAGGACAACCGCCTAAAGTGGTCGAATCCAGTGCTGAGATTCTTACTCTCGTCGCCGCCAATCCAAATATGATCGGCTTTGTGGATGCAGCAGAAGTGACGCCCAATGTCAAAGTTGTAGGTAAGTTTTAGGGATTAACCTGATTGTACCTATTGATGCCTTCTTTCAATAAGAAGGCATCAAATTTTTACATTAAGCATTTAAATCATATAGATATATACAAACCCGGCCTAAGTTAAACGAAAAGCTTAGCGTTATTGCGCCATGCTCAATAACAGATTTACCCATTCATTCCCGTATTCCCTCTTTTGCCAACAGTAACATTGAGCTCTTAGGCGCAGGCTAAATAAATTTTATCAAAAAAATTCAAAGCATTAGACCAAATTATTTAACTGTTGATGGAATTAAGTCATGGTCAAACCTGAGTTTAATCTTAATTGGATAGACCAGAGGCCACGATTTTGCTGGTATACTCAATCGCAAAAAAGGTGCGGCTTGCATCATTTAGGGCAAAAGACATTTTAATATGTCTATAAAACAATAGGTTAAAATGAAACTACTCAAACCCTTATTCGATAATAACCGCCGTTGGGCCGGACGCATCAGTCAAGAACACCCTGATTTTTTTGAACAACTGGCAAAACAGCAAAACCCTGAATATCTCTGGATTGGTTGTTCCGACAGCCGAGTTCCTTCTAACCAAATCATCGATTTAATGCCTGGCGAAGTCTTTGTTCACCGCAATATAGCCAATATGGTGATCCATACCGATCTTAACTGCCTGTCAGTACTGCAATACGCCATCGATGTGCTTAAAGTGAAACATATTATGGTCGTCGGTCACTACGGCTGCGGTGGTGTACGTGCAGCAATGGGTAATCAGCGCCTTGGACTTATCGATAACTGGCTTGGCCATTTGCGCGATGTCTATCGCCTACATCATGATGAATTAATGCAAATGGATGAAGCCAAACGTTTTGATCGCCTGTGTGAGCTCAATGTGATTGAACAGGTTTCCAATGTCACCAGTAGTACTATCGTGCAAGAAGCCTGGTCTCGCGGCCAAGAACTGGCTGTCCATGGGTGGATTTACGGTATCGATAATGGTCTATTAACGGATCTTGATGTTACGGTAGACCGTGCACAAGTCGTGTAAGTCTTTCGTCGTATGATATGCCATTAACGGCCCAACTGACGCCACAAAAACCTGCCACTGTGCAGGTTTTTGGTTTTACGCCCTAAAGGCAAAGACTCGCTATTCATTTACGAGGAATGACCAAAATCTATCTCGAGGAGACCATTTCACTTCATCGCCTTAGACAACATTTATCATTTCATTCATCTAGTCTTGCTAAGTGAGCAAAAACTAAGCGCGAAATCTCAACATGACCTTATTTTCATCAAGAAAACATCGCAAGGGATCTTTAGCCCAGTTATAATCCGCCAGTTAATTGCAGCGCGACCATGCGCCACAAATTCTAAGGAGATACCTTCCATGCCCGGTTTTGAATTATTTGGTCCAGAAGAAAAACAAGAAGTTGCCGATGTGATGGAGCACGGCTTTACCTTCCGTTATAACTTCGACCATATGCGTAATGATCGCTGGAAGACTCGCGATATGGAGCAACTGCTCTGCGAGAAAATGAATGTTAAGCATGCTCATCTGTTATCAAGCGGTACCGCCGCGCTGCAAACGGCGATGATGGCCGCGGGCATTGGCGCTGGCGATGAAGTTATCGTGCCACCTTTTACCTTCGTAGCGTCTGTAGAAGCGATTTTCATGGCCGGTGCAGTACCGATTTTTGCCGAAATCGACGAAACACTGTGTTTATCACCAGAAGGCATTGAAGCGGCAATTACTCCACGTACTAAAGCGGTAAACTTAGTACACATGTGTGGCTCTATGGCCAAGATGGACGAAATCAAAGCCATTTGTAAAAAGCACAACTTAGTATTGTTAGAAGATGCTTGCCAAGCCATTGGCGGCAGCTACAAGGGCCAAGCCCTTGGTACTATCGGTGATGTCGGTTGTTACTCTTTCGATTCTGTTAAAACCATCACCTGTGGTGAAGGCGGGGCGGTGATCACCAATAATACCGAAATTTACGATAACGCCCACCAGTTCTCCGATCACGGCCATGACCATATTGGTAAAGACCGTGGCGCCGAGTCACACCCGATTATGGGTCTGAATTTCCGTATCTCTGAAATGAATGCGGCCTTAGGGTTAGCCCAGTTACGTAAACTCGATACCATTATCGACATTCAACGTAAAAACAAAAAAGCCATTAAAGAAGCTATGGCGAGCATTCCTGAAGTCAGCTTCCGCGAAATCCCCGATCCAGAGGGTGATTCAGCTGGCTTCTTAAGCTTTATGTTACCAACAGAAGCCCGTACCCAAGAGATCAGCAAGAAATTAGCTGCAAATGGTGTAGATGGCTGCTTCTACTGGTACGTGAACAACTGGCATTATCTGAAAAACTGGAAACACATTCAGGAGCTTAAGGCCCCTGCTGCGTTACCAATCACATTAATCGCCGACCGACCTGACTATACTCAAATTTCTGTGCCGAAATCTGATGCCATTATGAGCCGCACTATTTCTATGCTCATTAAATTGTCTTGGACCGATGCTCAGATTGCCGAGCGTATTGAAAACATTAAGAAAGCATTTGCCCAATAATTAAACGGGAGTTTTTGCAATGAGTTTTAAAAATTTTAAAGTAGTTGAAAAGATGATCTTCGGTCGTGGCTCTTTCGCCCAATTAGACGACGTCTTAGCTGCCCAGCGTAAAACCGACGATGACTTCGTGGTATTTTTAGTCGATGACGTTCACCAAGGCAAACCACTCGAAGCACGCATCCCAGTCAAAGCCCAAGACTTACTGATTTGGGTTAACGTTGATGAAGAGCCAAGCACGATTCAAATCGATGCCCTGACCGAACAAGTGCAAGCTTTCAATAGCAAACTGCCCGTCAGCGTCGTTGGTTTAGGTGGCGGTTCAACCATGGACGTGGCAAAAGCGGTATCGCTAATGCTGACCAACCCAGGCGGCTCAGCCATGTACCAAGGTTGGGATTTAATCAAAAACCCAGCGGTACACCACATTGGTATTCCAACAATTTCTGGTACCGGTGCTGAAGCGTCACGCACCGCAGTATTGTGTGGTCCAGTGCGTAAACTGGGTCTGAACTCAGATTATACAGTGTTCGACCAAATCATCATGGACTCAGAGTTAATCGATGGCGTTGAAACTGACCAGTGGTTCTACACCGGTATGGATTGCTATATCCACTGTGTGGAATCCTTAGAAGGTACCTTCTTAAACGAATTCTCTAAAGCCTATGCCGAAAAAGCCATGGAGCTTTGCCGCCAAGTGTACTTAGAAGATCACCCAGAAAAAGACGACAAGCTGATGATGGCGTCATTTATGGGCGGTATGAGTATCGCTTACAGCCAAGTAGGTGCATGCCACGCGGTATCCTATGGTCTGTCTTACATCCTCGGCTACCATCATGGTATCGGTAACTGTATCGCCTTTGACGTGTTAGAAGAATTCTACCCAGAAGGCGTGGCAGAGTTCCGTCAGATGATGAAGAAACACAACATCACCCTGCCGAAGAACATCTGTAAAGATCTACCAGATGAAACCATCGCGAAAATGGTTGCCGTGACTAAGAGCATGGGTCCATTATGGGCAAACGTGTACGGCCCAACATGGGAAGAGAAAGTCACTGACGAAATGTTGACTGCCCTGTTCCGTCGCATTTAAGCTCTCAAGCAGATGACAAGGGCTCATGGTGAGCCCTTTTGTCTATCTACACTGCATATCTTTGATAAAATAGGATAATTTAATGAATGTCACTCTGTTAATCCCGGCGCGTTATGGTTCAAGCCGCTTCCCGGGCAAACCTTTAGCCCCGATTAACGGCAAGCCGATGATCCAACACGTGTATGAACGCGCGTCGTTAGCCAAAGGCCTCACCAATATTTACGTTGCAACCGATGATGAGCGTATTAAAAGCGCCGTCGAAGGCTTCGGTGGCAAAGTGGTCATGACCAGCCCTGATGCGGCATCGGGCACAGACCGTATCAATGATGCGATTAACCAATTAGGTTTAAAGGATGACGATCTGGTCATCAACCTTCAGGGCGACCAACCCCTAATCGACCCGACTTCCATCGAGCAAGTGATCAGCCTCTTCGAACGTCATCCAGGCGAGTTTGAAATGGCGACCCTCGGCTATGAAATTGTCAACAAGGCCGAACTTGACGATCCTATGCATGTGAAGATGGTGTTCGATAACGACTATTACGCGCTGTATTTCTCCCGCGCGCGTATTCCCTTCGGTCGCGATACCAAAGATTATCCAGTTTACAAGCACTTAGGCGTGTATGCTTACACACGCAGATTTGTGCAAGCCTTTGCAGCCCTACCATTAGGCCGCCTCGAAGATCTTGAAAAGTTAGAGCAGCTACGCGCCCTAGAACATGGCCATAAGATCAAAGTCGCTATCAGTGCCTTCGACTCAATCGAAGTTGACACGCCAGAAGATATTCGTAAGTGTGAGCAGCGCTTAGCCGTTGATTAATCAGGGTGTTGCTCAATAAGGAGTTGTTATGTCGAGCTTAGAAGTGTGGATCATTATAATTTTGGTGGTAGGTGTGATTGCCAGCAATCTTGCCGCACTGAAATACAGTGCCAAATTCAAACTGCCACAGTTTGGTCAGCACGATAAAGAGAAACAACTAAAATCCGACATGACTCAGCCTCCACACGAAGCCGATGGTAACGAAACGCAAAATCCAGATAAGTCTTCGAATCAGTCCAAATAGACTAAGATTAACATTCATCTTGATCTCCCCTCACAAAAAGGCGCATCGGCGCCTTTTTGCATTTCTTACCATCCCTTTAAATCCTACTTCAGATTTTGTAACAAACGAACTCAAGTGATTCATCCATAAACTAGCGGTTAGCACAAAGCTACAATTAACATTCGCGCATAAAAAAACCAGCCGAAGCTGGTTTTTTATGTATTAAGTCACGTATTAAGCAATCAGGATAAAGCCAAAGAATGCAATAACCGCGGCAATTAGCGCATAAGGTAGCTGAGTCACAGCATGGCTTACTAAGTTACAACCCGAGCCTTGGGCAGCTAAAACGGTTGAATCAGAGTAGAAACACGCTTGGCTACCAAAAGAAGAAGCCGACAACAGCGCACCGATCACTAATGGAATATCCGCACCCACCGATTGCGCCAGTGGCATCACAATTGGGATAGTTACTGCAAAAATTCCCCAACTAGAACCCGTCGCAAAGGCCAAAATCGCCATTGATAGGAATACCACGGCAGGTAACAGCTTAGGCGTCATAAATGGGCTTAAAGATTCAATCACGTACTGTGGCAGTAATAGCGCATCACACACATCTTTAAACACAAATGCCGCAATGACAGTACCAATAGCTGGCAACATGCTCTTAAAACCATCAATCATTTGATCCATCATTTCAGAGAGAGGCATCAAACGCTGAACTGCATAGTAAGGGAGCGTGATAACCAGCGTCGCTAATAACCCTTTCCACACGTCGATATCAAAATAAACGGTAAAAGCAACCAGTAATAAAATTGGCACTAAAAAGTTATGCAATTTGCCTTGATTGTCAGCATGCTTAAACTCTTCTTCAATTGCCGCGATGGCATATTCATCAGAGGTTTGCACTTGGTCTAAATCGACCTGCGCTTCAGCGGGCTCGCCTTTTGCTGCGCGCAGCTCGGCTTTTTTCATCGGGCCAATAGCAGGTACCACGCCCAATGCAACCAGTAATACCATCGCGACGGCTAACCAAGCATAAAGCATATAGGGTATAGCTTGCATGTAGACGCTAATGCCCTGACCTTCAGCGGCCACACCGTTATCGACCAGTAAGCCACCAAAAAACACCGCCCACGTGGAGAGCGGCACTAATACACACACAGGAGCCGCTGTGGAATCCACCACATAAGCCAGCATTTCGCGGGAGACTTTAAACTTATCCGTTACACGCTTCATGGTTTCACCCACAGTTAGCGCATTCAGATAGTCATCAATAAAAATCACAATCCCCAGAATAAAGGTCATAAACAGGGAAGATCTTGGCCCTTTTGCAAATTTCAATGCATTTCGACCAAATGCCAAAGCACCGCCAGTACGTACTAACAGCGCAATCAAGGCACCAAAACAGCCACACACCAAAATCAACCAACCGATAGTTTCATCGGCCATGACTTTTAATGAAGTACTTGCAAAATTATTTAAAACTTGCGTTGGATCAAGTAACAAAAAACCCGTTACCGCACCAATGATCAAAGATAAAATGGGGCGGCGTAACCAAACGGCCAACACCAATACCACCAAAGGTGGAATAAGACTTAACGCTGTCGGTTCAGACATGCACTTAGGTCCTCTAAATAAGTCGCCTAAAAGGCAAAAGTTTTTAGAACAGCGCCTGAAATCACCTCGATAACGGACGCCAATATTGCTGCTTCATGATGACTAACTCCGCTGATAAAACCTGCTAAAAGCTTGTTATCTTAGGTGCCCTGCCGAAAACATCGCGCAGAAAATAAAGCGCATCGAATATCGAGTCAACTATAAATTTATGCTAGCGCTAAATAATTTTTCATCTTGAATTAAAAAATGATTTATCAACTTGATTTTAAACAAAATAACTAGAGTGTGATGAATTTTTTATTTCAACCTAAATGCTTAATAAGCATTCAGTTAATCTGCCTAAATATCGAAAAATTACCGAATGCAGGATAATGCGACATTAACTTAAATCAACTCTGATAAATCAGCAGTTAAGCAAACACTGATTAACATTTTTACTAACATCTTGCCCCTAGGGTAATGCGGTTGTAGTAAAACAGAGTGCATGAGCCAATGCAGCCTAATTGATAGGTACAAAGGCTAACCCCATAACAAGATGCAGTATAAAAAATCAAAATCAGACACAATAACGGCACATATAACTTGTATAAATTTATTTAATGCCAGGTTAAAGCATATTTAACTAGTACGTTTAATAAAAAAAACATGGTATTTGTGCTCAATGCCCCTTCCTTAAATCAGATAATTTCGTTATGGTGCACAAACTTAAGCCAAAATTAACTGCATGTTTCGAGGTGTAAATGCGCCCTATCATCAAATCCAATAAGCTGGATACTGTTTGCTACGACATCCGCGGCCCAGTGCACAAGGAAGCCAGACGTTTAGAAGACGAAGGACACAGGATCCTCAAACTCAATATTGGTAACCCAGCTCCCTTCGGTTTTGAAGCACCCGAAGAAATTGTGCGCGATGTGATCCTTAATCTCCCGAGTGCCCAGGGCTACTGTGAATCAAAAGGATTATTCTCAGCCCGCAAGGCGATCGTGCAGCATTATCAAGCGCAGGGTATCTATGGCGTTGATATCGAAGATGTCTATATTGGTAACGGCGTGTCAGAACTGATTATGATGGCCATGCAGGGCTTATTGAACACCGCTGATGAAGTACTGATCCCTTCGCCCGATTACCCACTGTGGACGGCCGCAGCTAACTTAGCCGGCGGTAAAGCCGTACATTATCGCTGTGATGAAGAAGCGGATTGGTTTCCCGATCTTGATGATATTAAGAGCAAAATATCTTCTCGCACCCGTGGTATTGTACTGATCAACCCGAATAATCCTACGGGTGCGGTTTACAGCAAAGAATTACTGCTGCAAGTTATCGAGCTTTGCCGTGAACACAACCTAATTTTATTTGCTGATGAAATTTACGACAAAATTTTATACGACGAAGCCAAACATATTCCTGCGGCTAGTCTGTCGGACGATATTTTAACGGTTACCTTCAATGGGCTATCCAAGGCTTATCGCGCTGCGGGCTTTCGTGTTGGTTGGATGATGTTGTCTGGTAATCTTAAGGCTGCAAAGAGTTATATCGAAGGGTTAGAGATGCTCTCCTCGATGCGCCTGTGTGCTAACGTGCCCAATCAACATGCGATTCAAACCGCACTCGGTGGCTATCAAAGTATTAACGAGCTGATACTGCCTAATGGCCGCCTCACTGTCCAAAGAGACGCCTGTTACGAGCTGTTGAATAAAATCCCAGGTGTGAGCGTGAAAAAGCCGAAGGGCGCACTCTATGCTTTCCCCAAATTGGATATGAAAAAGTTCAATCTCAGGGATGATGAGCGCCTAGTACTCGATTTATTAAGGGATAAAAAAATCCTATTAGTGCACGGCACGGCCTTTAATTGGCCGGAACCTGATCATCTCCGAGTGGTGTTTTTACCCTATAAAGAAGATCTGACAAAGGCATTAACTGAATTTGGTAACTTCCTGGAAGCCTATAAACAATAAATAGGTTTCAGCATCACGCTTACTTAGCGAACCTAGGCAATAAAGCGATCCACGGGATCGCTTTATTTTTGTATTTGTTCTGTAAATCCTGCCATTATTTCACTCACTTATCCTTGCGATAAGTGTTAGGCTTACGCTCAATAGCCGTACTTGCACTTTGCTTTTCAATTATCTTCAGAGTCGAGTGACGCGCCTTTTAGCCTTCATTTAAAGGAGCCTTATGAGTCATTTATTTGCCCACCTTGCCAGAATGAAACTTATCCAGCGTTGGCCTTTAATGTACAACGTGCGCACCGAAAACGTGCAGGAACACTCTCTGCAAGTCGCCATGGTGGCACACGCCTTAGTCATCATCAGTAATAAGAAATTTGGCACGACTCTCGATGCCCATCAAGCAACCAGTTTGGCCATATTCCATGATGCCAGTGAGATCTTAACTGGCGATTTACCCACCCCGGTGAAGTATTTCAATAAAGAAATTGAAGCTGAGTATAAAAAAATTGAAGCCATCGCCGAGCAGCGCATGCTCGATATGGTACCTGATGAATTTAAAGAGGATTATCGCAGCCTGTTTATCAGTGATAACGCCGATCCGATCTACAAAGCCATAGTTAAATCAGCCGATACCCTATGTGCTTACCTGAAGTGTTTAGAGGAAAATCGCGCTGGCAATACTGAATTTAACACCGCACGAAAACGCCTCGAAGCCATGCTCGAGTCCAATCCTAATCCTGCCGTGAAATATTTTATGGATTGCTTTGTACCCAGTTTTACCTTGAATTTAGACGAAATAAACAAGATGCTCTGATGTACCACTCCCGCTAGGAATGCATATGACCGCAAGTGTTTGGCAAGAACGCCGCCATGGTGAAGATAAACAAAGACGTAATGATCATCGCAGCCCATATCAAAGGGACAGAGCGCGCATCCTCCACTCTGCTGCATTTCGTCGCCTGCAAGCAAAAACCCAAGTGCTTGGCGTAGGCATGAATGACTTCTATCGCACACGCTTAACCCACTCATTGGAGGTCTCACAAATCGGCACGGGGATCGCCGCTCAGCTGAGCCGTAAATATCCCGAGCATAAGCCCTTATTAGACTCAATGAGTTTGCTGGAATCCTTATGCCTTGCCCATGATATTGGCCATCCGCCCTTTGGTCATGGTGGTGAAGTAGCCCTTAACTATATGATGCGCCACCACGGAGGCTTTGAAGGCAATGGCCAGACATTTCGTATTCTCTCTAAACTCGAGCCCTACACCTTAGATTTTGGGATGAATCTGTGCCGCAGAACCATGTTAGGAATTTTAAAATATCCCGCACCACAATCGCACCTGTTTGTCGCAGGCAATCATCCTGAAATCACCAACCACAGACAGCTTAAACCGTCACAATGGCCGCCTGTTAAAGGCATATTCGACGATGATAATGACATCTTCGACTGGGTGCTTGAGCCATTATCTGCGGCAGATAGAACTCGCTTTACCTCAGTCCAACCAAGTGTTCAGCCCAACTACCCGCACCTGCGTACCCAATATAAATCCTTCGATTGTTCCATCATGGAGCTGGCGGACGATATTGCCTATGCAGTACATGATCTTGAAGATGCCATCGTCATGGGGATAGTAACGGCATCACAATGGCAGCAGGATGTGGCGCCAACATTTGAGCACAGTAATGATCTCTGGATCCGCCAAGAATTGGCCGATATCGGTACTAAACTGTTCTCCCACGAGCATCATCTGCGTAAAGATGCCATAGGTACCTTAGTGAATGGCTTTGTCACCGCCATTATCATCAATGACGATCCGGCTTTCGAGGAACCGTTGCTGCGGTTTAATGCCAGCCTTGAACCCGACTTTGCCCATGCGCTCAATGTGTTAAAACAGCTAGTGTATAAATATGTTATCCGTAAACCCGAGATCCAAATGCTCGAATACAAAGGGCAACAAATTGTGATGGGGTTATTTGAAGCATTTGCCTCCGATCCCGAGCGCCTGTTACCGCTTAACACTCAAGAGCGTTGGCGCGCAAGCGAACAACAGGGTCTAAACAGTCACAGAGTCTTAGCCGATTATATATCAGGGATGACGGACGAGTTTGCCGGACGGCTCTATCAACAACTCTTTAGCCCTAAGGCTGGCTCAAACGTGGAGTTGAGTAAAGAAATGTAACCTCTTGATATAGTAATAAAAAACCACCGAGAAGGTGGTTTTTTATTAGGGCGAGCAATCACGGATTAAAGTCCGCCAATTGCCTCTTTACACAGCTGAGTAATACGCGCCCAATCGCCCTGCTCCATCGCATCGGTAGGCGCAATCCAACTGCCACCAATACAATCAACATTTTTAAGCGCTAAGTAATCTTTATAGCTGCTTGGCGTAATTCCACCCGTTGGACAGAAACGGATATCCGCTAATGGGCCAGAGAAAGCCTTGAGAGCATCCACTCCACCAGACGCTTCAGCAGGGAAGAATTTAAAGTGGGTGTAACCAAGCGCCATACCCGTCATCACTTCGGAAATACTGGCAACGCCAGGAATTAACGGCACCGGGCCTTGCATCCCCGCTTTGAGCAGTTCAACTGTTGCACCAGGGGTGATAATAAATTGCGCGCCAGCGGCAATCGCTTGCTCAAGCTGGGCTTCATTTAAAATAGTCCCCGCGCCGACCAGCGCCTCTGGCACTTCCTTAGCAATTTTAGTGATCGCTTCAAGAGCACACGGCGTGCGTAATGTCACTTCTAACACGCTAATCCCACCGGCGACCAGTGCTTTGGCTAACGGCACCGCATGTTCAATCTTGTTAATCACCATAACAGGAACAATAGGGCTGCGTTTAAAAATATCTTGTGGTTGTAATGACCAGTTATTCTCAAGCATTGCGTTATTCTTCCTTTGTATTAGTAAAGTTCATCGATGGCGCTAGTACTACGCGCACCGGTTTCTGGACTGCTTAAGTTTGAACGCAGTGCCCCAAATAACTCACGACCCATGCCATAACGAGAATGGCGTAAATCAATTTCAGCGGCAGTTCTGGCTGCAAGCACGGTGTCTGAGACTAATAAACTCAGCTCGCCGGTCAGCGCATCAACACGAATTAAATCGCCGTCTTGTACCTTTGCAATTAACCCACCATCAATCGCTTCTGGGGTTAAATGAATCGCCGCAGGCACTTTGCCCGATGCACCCGACATACGACCGTCGGTCATCAGCGCCACTTTAAAGCCTTTATCCTGTAGTGAACCTAGCAGCGGCGTTAGTTTATGCAGCTCTGGCATACCATTGGCTTTCGGCCCTTGGCCTTTCACCACCACCACACAATCTCGGTCTAATGCGCCGGATTTAAATAACGCATCGAGTTTGTTTTGATCGTCAATCACCACAGCGGGCGCTTCCACCACTCGATGCTGCGGTTGAACGGCAGACACTTTTATCACCGCGCGGCCTAAGTTGCCCTTAAGCAGTTTTAAACCACCGTTGTTTTGGAAAGGTGTAGCGACAGAGGTTAATACTTCGGTATCTAAGCTGACGGTTGGACCATCGACCCAGCGCAGCTCGCCATCGAGTAATTTGGGCTCTTGGGTGTAACGACGTAGACCAAAACCTGCAACTGTGTTGACATCCTCGTGCAGTAAGCCCGCATCGAGTAATTCTTTGATAAGGAAGGCCATCCCGCCCGCGGCGTGGAAATGGTTAATATCCGCATGACCGTTTGGATAAACCCGAGCCAGCAATGGCACCGCATCGGATAATTCAGAAAAATCATCCCAGTTCACGATAATGCCCGCTGCACGCGCCGCCGCCACGATATGCATGGTTAAGTTTGTTGAACCACCGGTCGCCAGCAATGCAACAATGCCGTTCACTATCGATTTTTCATTAACAACTTCACCAATAGGCGTGTATTGAGTGCCCAGTTCGGTTAAGCGACAAACCTGCTTCGCCGCCATTTTATTCAGGGCTTCACGCAGTGGGTCGTCTGGATTCACAAAAGATGAACCGGGCAATTGTAGGCCCATGACTTCGAGCATCAATTGGTTTGAGTTAGCCGTACCATAGAAGGTACAAGTACCCGCACTGTGGTAAGACTGCGCTTCCGCTTCGAGTAGTTGTGCTCTATCGACCTTACCTTGGGCAAATTGCTGACGAATACGGGCTTTTTCCTTGTTAGGAATACCCGATTTCATCGGGCCTGCTGGCACAAACAGCATAGGTAAATGGCCAAAACTTAACGCACCAATCAATAAACCGGGCACGATTTTGTCGCAAATACCAAGGAGTAAGGCGCCATCGAACATATTGTGGGATAAGCCAACCGCGGTTGCCATGGCAATCACTTCACGACTCAGTAAGCTCAGCTCCATCCCAGGTTGACCTTGAGTCACGCCGTCACACATGGCGGGAACACCACCGGCCACCTGCGCAACACTACCCACTTCCTGACAGGCCTTTTTCAGCAAATCAGGATACGTTTCATAGGGTTGATGTGCTGACAACATATCGTTGAATGCAGTAATAATCCCGATATTGGCCTTCGTCAATTGACGTAATGCGCTTTTATCATCGGGGTTACAAGCCGCAAAACCATGAGCTAAGTTACCGCAGCTTAACGAGCTACGGTGTACGCCATGGTTACGGGCATCGTTTAATGCAGCAAGGTATGCTTCACGTGATGCTTTGCTACGGGCAATAATTCTGTCGGTAACAGATTGAACGACTGAGTGCATGAGAGTGACTCCTTAAGCGCTCCAGAACACGTCAACGGGCGTTTTACGCTGCGCTAATACGGCTCTGATAGGCATAGCATTAACATCATCATTTTCTAAGGCTTGACGATATACGGATAATTTCTGTTCCCCAACCAAATGCAGATAAATCTGTCTGCTATTGAGGATCGCATTCTTAGATAATGTGATCCGACCATGGGGCGCCGTGGTTGGGTTGGTTGCCACGCACAAAGCTTGAGTAGTTAAGGCATCGTTTAACTCAGCACTGCAAGGGAACCATGAGCAAGTGTGACCATCGTTGCCCATCCCGAGCACCACCACATCGAAGGGACGCGGGAAGTTAGACAGCAACTCGGCGGTCATATCGGCGCCCGCTTCGGCGGTGGAAAACATATTCTTCAATCCGCGGAACTTGGCATTGGCCGCGCGGTTTTGCAATAAATGCTCGCGCACTAAACGTTCGTTAGAGGCGCTATCTTCGACATCGACCCAACGCTCATCGGCAAGCGTAATGTAAACATCACTCCAGTCGATAGATTTCATGCTAAGTAGCTCAAACAGTTTCAGCGGCGTTGAGCCGCCAGAGACCACTAAACTCGCCTTACCACGGGCATCCACCGCCTCTTGTAACTGGCTAGCGATCTTATTCGCTAACTGTTGCTCGAGCGCAGCAGGTGTATCAAAGGATTTAAATACGGTTTCTTTAATCATCAAAGCCCCCTATTCATCCCACGAACGACCGTCTTTGGTGATCAGCGCGACGGAAGCCACGGGGCCCCAAGTGCCCGCAGGATAAGGTTTCGGTTTTTCATTGCTCTGTTCCCATGCTTGGATGATGCCATCAACCCATGTCCAAGCTTGCTCCACTTCGTCTCGGCGAACGAACAAGGCTTGATTACCGAGCATGGCTTCAAGCAATAAACGCTCGTAGGCATCGGCAATGCGCTCGTTTTTGAAAGTATCAGAGAAACTCAAGTCGAGTTTGGTGGTTTGCAAACGTTGTTTTTGCTCTAACCCTGGCACCTTGTTCATCATCTGGATCTCAACCCCTTCGTGTGGTTGCAGACGGATGGTTAACTTGTTAGGTGGCAAGTTACGGTAGCTAGAGCGATACAAGTTATGCGGTGGATTTTTAAAATACACCACAATTTCAGAACTCTTAAACGGCATGCGCTTACCGCTGCGCAGATAAAACGGCACGCCAGCCCAACGCCAGTTATCAATATCGACACGCAGCGCCACAAAGGTTTCAGTATGCGAGTGCACGTTCGCCCCTTCTTCCTCTAAATAACCAGGCACTGGACTGCCCTTGAGGAAGCCCGCACTGTACTGACCACGGACGGTGTTTTCATAGACATTGTCAGCATTAATCGGCCGCAGCGACTTCAGTACTTTCACCTTTTCATCGCGGATACTGTCAGCATCTAAGTTAACAGGGGGATCCATCGCAACCAGCGTCAACACTTGCAGTAAGTGGTTTTGGATCATATCTCGCATTTGACCAGCTTTATCGAAGTAACCCCAACGGCCTTCGATACCCACTTCTTCGGCAACCGTGATCTGGACATGGTCAATGGTCCGGTTATCCCATTTAGAGGCAAATAAGGAGTTAGCAAAACGCAGCGCAATTAAGTTTTGAACTGTCTCTTTACCGAGATAATGGTCGATACGGTAGACTTGGCTTTCTTTAAAGTAGGCAGAAACTTGATCGTTAATCACACGGGAAGATGCGAGATCAGAGCCAATGGGTTTTTCGAGAACGACGCGCGAGTCGCTGTGGATCAGATTTTGTTCATGTAAACAGCGGCAGATATCCCCAAAAATCGACGGTGGGGTGGCAAAGTAACTGACCATGACGCGCTCTTCTGGTTTGAGCAATTCATGGAAGGCGCTGTAACCTGCTGAATCAGTAAAATTAGTGCCGACATAATGACAACGGGACACGAATCGGTTAAGCGTTTCTTCGCAGAGGGGTTCTTTGACGAAGGTGTTTAACGCAAGAATGACTAGCTCTCTAAACTCATCCTGACTAAATTCATCTTTTGCGACACCGATCACCTTAGTATCTTTGTCGAGAAGTTCAGCCTTATCTAACTGGTATAAAGAAGGTAACAACTTGCGTCTTGCCAAGTCGCCTTTAGTACCAAAGAGTACGAAGTCACAAGCTTTGGCGCCTGATGATGTTTTGCCCATTGCGTTACGCTCTCCTTTGTATGTCGTGTCCCTTCATGCTAATGAAGGAATCCACACTTTTGTTGTAATATAACAACAGAATTTGTTAAATGCATCTCTTTTTATCAATATTAACATTCTAGCTAACTAGGCACCTAAGGCATAAATCTGATATGATTTTTGTGCTTAAATTACTGATGATAGTAAATTCTTATTTCAAAAACCGACGTAAAACTTACTTAAGCAATCTTGATTAGTGGGATCGTCAAGCTGATCTGTGGCACTAAACAAAAAAAAATAAAATTACATACTCAATTTAGCGGACATACGCGTATGAATACCCTAGAAAAGGTTCAAAAAAGCCTCACCCATTTTAGTAAGTCAGAACGCAAGGTTGCAGAGGTCATCTTAGCCTCTCCGCAAACAGCTATTCACTCCAGTATCGCCACACTCGCTAAGATGGCTGATGTCAGTGAACCTACTGTGAACCGTTTCTGTCGCCGCTTAGATACTAAAGGCTTTCCTGATTTTAAGTTACATCTGGCACAAAGTCTCGCAAACGGCACGCCTTATGTGAGTCGCCATGTTGAAGAAGATGATTCTCCCGAATCATACACAACAAAAATATTCGAATCTTCAATGGCTTCTTTAGATACTGCCCGTCAAAGTTTAGACGTAGCGGCCATCAATAAAGCCGTTGATATTCTGACTCAGGCCAAGACAATTTCATTCTTTGGCTTAGGGGCATCAGCCTCAGTCGCCCATGACGCACAAAATAAATTTTTCCGTTTTAATGTGCCTGTCATCTGTTTTGACGATGTTCTGATGCAACGCATGAGTTGTATCAACAGCAATGAAGGCGATGTTGTGGTTTTAATTTCCCACACAGGCCGCACTAAGTCATTGATTGAAATAGCACGTTTAGCAAGAGAAAACGGCGCTGCCGTTATTGGTATTACGGCTCGTAACTCGCCGTTATCGATGGAATGTACACTGCCTGTGACGATGGAGGTGCCAGAGGATACAGATATGTATTTACCTATGGCCTCGCGTTTAGCGCAATTGGTGACTATAGATGTATTGGCGACGGGTTTTACCCTACGCCGCGGCCCTCGTTTCCGTGATAATTTAAAACGGGTAAAAGAAGTGTTGAAAGAGTCTCGTATCAATAAAGATCCGATACTGTAATTCACTTCCTATCTTTAAAAAGGCTAGCGCAAACCCTACGTCTAGCCTTTTTTAAAGCAAATTTCAGCGATACCTCACAATTTTAAAACATAACTTCAGATCAATTTGATTGTAACTTTACTACATAATTTGGAATTGCATGCTAATATAGTCACAAGATTTTTTTAACTTTAACGGAGTATCTTATGTTCCGCAGAACCAAAATCGTCACCACCCTGGGCCCCGCCACTGACCGTGACGATAACTTACGCCGCATTATCGCGGCAGGTGCAAACGTTGTTCGTCTTAACTTCTCCCACGGCTCCCCCGAAGATCATCTCAAACGCGCGACTCAAGCTCGCGAAATTGCAAAAGAATTAGGTGTACATGTAGCGATTTTAGGTGACCTACAAGGTCCTAAAATCCGTGTCTCTACCTTTAAAGACAACAAGAAAGTCCAACTGAAATTAGGCCAAGCTTATATTCTTGATGCTGAACTCCCCAAAGGTGAAGGCGATGAGAATCAAGTCGGTATCGACTATAAGCAATTACCTGATGATGTGAATGTTGGCGACATCCTGATGCTCGATGACGGCCGAGTCCAACTACGTGTTGAGCGCGTCGAAGGTCGTAAAGTCCATACGACGGTAACGGTTGCTGGTCCTTTATCAAACAATAAAGGGATCAACAAGCAAGGTGGTGGTTTGTCCGCTGCGGCACTGACCGAAAAAGACAAGGCTGACATTCTCACCGCAGCGATGATCCAAGTGGATTATCTAGCGGTTTCCTTCCCACGTAGCGGTGCCGATTTAGAATACGCACGTTCTTTAGCACAGCAGGCTGGTAGCAATGCACTGATCGTCGCGAAAGTTGAACGTGCAGAAGCCGTTGCTAGCGATGAAGCAATGGATGATGTGATTTTAGCCTCTGACGTTGTCATGGTTGCCCGTGGAGATTTAGGGGTTGAGATTGGTGATGCTGCACTTGTGGCAGTGCAAAAGAAACTCATCGCCCGTTCACGTCAGCTCAATAAAATCGTCATCACTGCTACCCAAATGATGGAGTCAATGATCTCAAGCCCAATGCCAACCCGTGCAGAAGTGATGGACGTGGCAAACGCCGTGCTTGATGGTACAGACGCCGTGATGTTATCAGCCGAAACCGCTGCCGGTGACTTCCCTGAAGAAACGGTTAAAGCAATGGCGAATGTGTGTGTTGGTGCAGAATCTCACCCAAGTGTGAAAGTCTCTAAACACAGATTGGATGCACGTTTCACCTCAGTTGAAGAAACCATCGCCCTATCGACTATGTATGCGGCAAACCACCTAGAAGGTGTTAAAGCGATTATTGCTTTAACAGAATCAGGTGCAACACCTAAACTGATGTCGCGTATCAGTTCATCTTTACCAATCCTTGGCCTATCTCGCCATGACACAACACTGGCGAAGATGGCTCTGTACCGTGGTGTATTACCGATTAACTTCGACTCAACGATCTATCCAGCCGATGAGCTCGCGCAAAAAGCATTGGAGTCATTAACCAAAGCGGGTTACTTACACAGCGGTGACTTAGTGTTAATGACCAAAGGTGATGCGATGGAAACCATCGGTGGCACTAACACTTGTAAAGTGCTAATCGTCGCTTAATCTTTGCTGATTGGCTTTCGTTAGACGAAAAAGTTAGGCGAAAAGTCATTAAACTTAAAAACAAAAACCACCTCAGTTGAGGTGGTTTTTTTATCTTTTGTAACAGCGTCAAACTATTGTAGTCGTGCTAGCAAATCAGATTATAAGGCTTCAAAATCATTCACATTGATAGCGGCTAAACGTAACTTATCCGCATGCAATAGTGTTTGATGTTCTTCGCTATTAATCGTGCCCTGCTCTAACGCTTTAGCAAATAGAACCAAGTTTGGTACTTTTGCAGGTAACTCACCGCTGCGCTGTGCTTTTTTGAGCTTTTTGTAAATCTCTTTACAGGCATACTGTGCTACAAACGCTTGTTCTACTTCAGCAATACCACCCACATCGCCTTCAAACTCAGGACAAAGGAAGGTAATACGCTCACGGGCAGGACTTGGTTTTAACATGCCAGAGACAAGCTCAGTCGCCATTTTATCGCTCGGCGCATTAAAATGATTGCCGATGGGGAAAATGAGTGCTCGCAATAACCAAGCAACAGGGCGGTTTGGGAAGTTGCGGATCACATCCTCTAGTGCTTTCGCCGCTAAGTGCAAGCGATTAGCCATTACATAACGTACCGCAGGTAAATCATCCTGTTGGCGACCATTGTCTTCAAATAGTTTTAGCGTTGCAGAGCCTAAGTACAACTGACTCAATACATCGCCCATCCGTGCAGACAACATTTCCTTGCGTTTTAAATCGCCGCCCATAATCAACATTGAAATGTCCGTCATAAAGGCCAGCGCCGAAGATAAACGGGACATATCTTTGTAGTACTGTTTGGTTTCGCCACTTACTGGGGCGCTACCAAAACGGCTCGCAGTTAAGGCACTAAATAATGCACTGAACGCGTTACGCGTCGCATACCCCATATGGCCCATTAGCAACGAGTCAAAACGCGCAAGCGCCTCGTGCTGATTTTCCATAGCTGCCGCTTCCATTTCGGCCAGAACGTAAGGATGACAACGGGTTGCGCCTTGACCAAAGATCATTAACGAGCGGGTAAGAATATTCGCGCCTTCTACGGTGATCGAAATTGGATTCGACATATAAGGATGGCCGAGGTAGTTTTTAGGTCCTAATTGGATCCCCTTACCCGACTGAATATCCATCGCATCGTTCATAACAGCTCGGCCAAGTTCGGTCATGTGGAACTTCGCAATAGCCGTCACCACTGAGGGTTTGACTTTAAGGTCAATGCCTGTGGTGGTTAAACGACGTGCAGCTTCTAACTGGTAGGTATTGGCAATAATGCGAGCAAGGGCTTCTTGCACCCCTTCAAACTGACCAATCGCCATGCCAAATTGGTGGCGCACATAACTGTACGCTGTGGTGGTTTTGGTTGCCATATGGCCTGAAGCAGTTGCCAGCGCTGGCAGAGAAATACCGCGACCCGCTGATAAGCATTCAACCAGCATGCGCCAGCCTCTGCCCGCAAATTCTGGACCGCCAATGATCCAATCGAGCGGAATAAAGACTTCATCGCCCTGGGTTGTACCATTCATAAACGCCATATTAAGTGGATTATGACGACGACCAATCACCACACCGGGATGATCCGTTGGGATCAACGCGCAGGTAATACCAAGATTCTTTTTATCACCTAATAGACCGTCAGGATCGCGCATCTGGAAGGCTAAACCTAATACCGTTGCAACAGGTGCTAAGGTGATATAACGCTTATTCCAGGTTAATTTAAGGCCTAATACCTCTTCGCCGTTAAACTCACCACGGCACACAATGCCCACATCTGGGATTGCGCCCGCGTCACTGCCTGCTTCTGGGCCTGTTAACGCAAAGCAAGGTATTTCATCGCCTTTAGCTAATGCAGGTAACCAACGTTCCTTTTGCTCTTCAGTGCCATAGTGAGTTAATAATTCACCAGGGCCTAATGAGTTAGGTACCATCACAGTTACCGCAGCACTCACGCTACGACTAGCTAACTTGCTCACAATCGTCGAATTGGCATAAGCCGAAAACGCTTTACCACCAAATTTTTTCGGAATGATCAGCGCAAAGAAGCCTTCTTTTTTGAAATAATCCCACAGCTCTGGCGGCAAATCTTTACGATTATGGACAATGTCAAAATCATCGATCATTGTCAGGGCCGTCATGACCTGATTATCAATAAAGTCCTTCTCTTCTGCCGTCAGCGTTGGCTTGCCGTAGCTGTGCAGCGTGTTCCAGTTCGGATTACCGCGGAATAATTCCCCTTCCCACCATACATCGCCCGCTTCCATCGCTTCGCGCTCAGTATCGGATAATGGCGGTAACACTTTTTTGAAAAAATGGAAAACTGGCTGGGTGATAAATTGCATTCTGAGGCTTTTTACTGCAAACAGCGCAATAACAGCTATCAGGGCAATAATTATAATCGTCAACATAATCAAGACCTTTTTATTAAGAAGCTACGGGAACTGATACGCCCGCGGCCATGTAGGGGATCACTTTACGGATCACGGCTTCAATATCGTTGTGCTCGCCAAATTCGGCCGCAGCAATATCGTTTAAGGCGTCAGCTGAAGCCATAGTGAAAACGATTGTGCCGAGGGTAAAGTGTAAGCGCCAAAACATTTCTGCCTGAGGAATATGCGGAGCACTAGCCGATACCGCCTTCACAAAGGTATCTAGATGTTGTCCATAGTGGGTGGTGATAAACCAGCGGAGATGCCCTTGGCTTTCGATATAACCTCGTCCAAGTAGCTGTAGGAAAATTGTGGTACCTTCCGTGCGCAAGTCATTTAAATCCAATAACGGATCGACTAACGCCGATAAAATATCCTCTAGCGAAGCCTGAGAGGATGCAGTATGTAAACGTTTTATAGCCGTCGATGCAGCGGGCATAAAAACGTCTAAATAGCGGGCTAACACTGCACGGATTAACTCTTTTTTAGAGCCAAAGTGATAATTCACCGACGCTAAATTGACCTCTGCCTTGCTAGTGATAAGTCGTAATGACGTCTCAGAAAAACCTCTTTCAGCAAAGAGTTTCTCTGCAGCATCAAGTATTCTTGTTTTTGTATCAGATCGACTTGCCATTCCGTGACCTTGAATTAATTTAAAACACTCGTTTAAATTAAACATTGGTATGGTCATTGTCAAACGAAAAATGACCAAATAAGCTTCGTCACAACAACGAGGCTTAACAAGCCAATCACAGTGATTGCAAAAAAGAGCCAAAAGCCATCAAGTTTTATTCAAAATACAATCCACTTAGGTAGAATGTGCAACACAAAAACAACAGCGGATTGTAATACATGACTATTCGATTAAATCATCCCACGACACTCGCGCTCACCATTGCGCTAACCTTAGGCTTAAGCGCCTGTAATGATGCACAAAGCAAGGCCGATGCTACTACAGCTAACAAAAATGCGCCCGATAAAGCCCAGGCCATTGCCTTTATACAAGATGCGGAAGCGCAAATGGCGCAGTTATCCATCGAAGCGAATCGTGCCGAATGGATTTACAGCAACTTTATTACCGAAGATACCGCAGCATTATCGGCCGCCGTGGGTGAAAAAGTCAGCGCCGCTTCCGTTAAGTTTGCCACTGAAGCCGCAAAGTATGCCAATGTGGAACTCGATCCCGCCAATGCGCGCAAACTGAATATTCTTCGCAGTGCACTTGTGTTACCGGCGCCGCTGGATCCCGCCAAAAATGCTGAGCTGGCGCAAATTAGCTCCGAACTCAATGGGCTCTACGGTAAAGGCAAATATTGCTTCGCCGATGGCAAATGTATGACGCAACCTGAACTGTCTACCCTGATGGCGGAATCGCGGGATCCCGCTAAATTACTTGAAGCGTGGAAAGGCTGGCGTGAAATTGCAAAACCAATGCGTCCGCTATTTCAACGTGAAGTTGAACTCGCTAACGAAGGCGCAAAAGACTTAGGCTACGCGAATCTGTCCGAGTTGTGGCGCAGCCAATACGATATGAAACCCGATGAATTTTCACAGGAATTAAACCGTTTATGGGGACAAGTTAAACCCCTCTACGAATCCCTGCATTGTTATGTTCGCGGCGAGCTGAATAACGAATACGGTGATGCCATTGCGCCGAAAACAGGCCCGATTCCGGCACATTTGCTAGGGAATATGTGGGCGCAGCAATGGGGGAATGTGTACGATCTCGTCGCCCCGAATGATGCCGATCCAGGCTATGATGTGACCGAGCTACTTGAGCAGAAAGGCTACGATGAGCAGAAGATGGTGAAACAAGCCGAAAGCTTTTTCACCTCTTTGGGCTTTGCGCCGCTGCCCGAAAGTTTCTGGAGCCGCTCTTTATTCTTACAACCCAAAGACCGTGATGTCGTTTGTCACGCCTCGGCATGGGATCTGGATAACCTCGATGATATCCGCATCAAGATGTGTATCCAGAAAACCGCTGAAGACTTCACCGTCATTCACCACGAACTTGGACACAACTTCTATCAACGTGCCTATAAACAGCAGCCTTTCCTGTTTAAAAACAGTGCCAATGATGGTTTCCATGAGGCCATTGGTGACACGATTGCACTATCTATCACCCCGAGCTATCTAAAACAGATTGGCTTGCTCGAAGACGTGCCCGATGCTTCGAAGGATATTGGCTTACTGCTTAAACAAGCTCTGGATAAAATCGCCTTTCTCCCCTTTGGTTTGATGATTGACCAGTGGCGCTGGAAAGTCTTTAGCGGTGAAATCACTCCAGCGCAGTATAACCAAGCCTGGTGGGAATTAAGAGAGAAATACCAAGGTGTTAAGGCCCCGACTGATCGCAGCGAAGCCGATTTTGACCCAGGTGCAAAATACCATGTGCCCGGTAATGTGCCTTATACCCGCTATTTCCTCGCGCATATTCTGCAATTCCAGTTCCACAAGGCGCTGTGTGAAACGGCTGGAGACAAGGGCCCAGTGCATCGATGCAGTATTTACGGCAATCAAGCGGCTGGAGAAAAACTCAATAAAATGTTAGCGCTTGGTGCAAGCCAACCTTGGCCCGTTGCCTTAAAAGAAGTCACAGGAACGGAAATGATGGATGCGAGCGCAGTACTCGATTATTTTGCGCCGCTTAAAATCTGGCTTGATGAGCAGAACAAAGCTGCGAATCGTCAATGTGGCTGGTAATTAAGCCTCAGGTGCGAGTCATATCCACGCCTTAAACTAAACCGATAAAAATGCCCAACAATGTTGGGCATTTTTTTAAGCTCCAGTATTAAGGTCTAACGCTCGCGCCAATCAGAGAAATCAATGCGTTCGCAAATCCATTAACGCCAACCCATTCCCTTACGATTTGCCTCTTTATTCTCAATCTTAAGCTGCTCGGATTTAGTCAACATCACATATAAGGCGCCCGTGCCGCCCTGCTCGGTTTTCGCAGAATGGTAGGCAAGTACCATATCAAGCTGAGATAACCAGTGACATACCGCTGATTTAAGCAATCCAGCCACGGGTTTACTGTTATGGCCTTTACCATGAATGAGCATCACACAACGTTCACCATGGGCCTGCGCCGCTAACAAATAATTGAGTAACGCATCTCTGGCCTGACTCAAACGGTAGGCATGCACATCTAACTCCATTTTAATACTGTACTGCCCCAGCCTTAAGCGCTTAAAAACAGCCCCCTGAACCCCTTCACGCTTAAAACTGGCTATATCATCGGGTGCCATAATCGGGATCAAGCTTAAATCCAGCGGCATACAAGCCAAATAAGCCTCACGTTGAAGCGCATCACGGCGCTGAATTTGCTCATCCGTTAATG
The DNA here is from genome assembly GCF_022557375.1 of Shewanella sp. MM_2022_3. Lineage (NCBI taxonomy): Bacteria > Pseudomonadati > Pseudomonadota > Gammaproteobacteria > Alteromonadales > Shewanellaceae > Shewanella > Shewanella sp. MM_2022_3. The sequence goes on along the minus strand of NZ_JAKZGV010000002.1, from coordinate 213,625 downwards.
CCTTAGGTTGTAAATTCACCACCTTGACATCACCTTTAAGTGGCACAACTCCCGCCATTTCTTCAAAAAATAGTGCCGATTCATTATCCAGCATGGCAAGCTCCTCCACTCTTCACACTCAGTGTGCACTTTTACAACAGAAACACACTTTGTAAACATTCACCCCTTTAGTTCAGCGGGCGCCTCCATTATAGTGGCGCCATGAATGCTTGATTAGAATAATGTAATGAGATTTTTGCTGCTAGCCCTGATATGCCTATTGTCGCTGCCGAGTTTTGCGACCCCCTCAAAAGCCAAGACCAGCATGACAACAGATCAATTGATAAATGCGAATTATCCTTTGTTTACTCAAGCATTTAATGAACTTAATCACGACGTCACTGCCGAGATTTATGCTAAAGACGCAAGTTATCTGTCAGAAAGTCAAAGTAAAGAAATTTATTATGGCCGTGATAATATTGTCGCCATTTATCAACGCTTTTTTGATAAAATCCGAACCAAAAAGGCCCGTATCGATATCGACTTTCGGGTGCTAAACCGCAAATTATCAGGCAACAGCGCGTTCGACACAGGCTATTATTTAGTGCGTTTTTATCCCGCCGAAGAGACTGGCGAACCCGTGAGTGAATTTGCTGGCAAGTTCGTCATTGGCACACAAAAAGACACCCAGCACCGCTGGAATGTCACCCTTGATATGAACAATCGAGCCGAGCCTAGTTTTTATTTGAATGCGAAGCCTGTGCCAAATCTTTACTATGGCCGTCAGTTTCCGCCGTTACCTGACAGTAAAAAACCAAAATAATAATCTTTATTATTGAGCAAGTTACACTCATGACACCAGAAGCCTATTGTCCCTGTGGCAGCCAAAAAACTTATCAGCACTGTTGTGAAACGTTGCACCTTAATGTTGATTCAGGGACTCAAGTGGCCACCAGTCCCGAACAACTAATGCGTTCACGCTACTGCGCATTTGTGTTGAAAAATTTTGATTACATTATTAAAACTCACCATGTAGACTTTCTCGATGGCTTAACCTTCGAACAACTACAGCAAGGCCCACATCCACATTGGTTAGGGCTTGAGGTCTTAGCTGCGAATGAAAAAATCTATCCCGATGGTACTCAACGCGGCAATGTGACCTTCAAAGCTTGGTATAAACTCGCGGGTGAGATTGATGCAATCTATGAACGATCTGAGTTTATATTTGAACAGGGCCGTTGGTACTATACCCAAGGACAACAAATGCAAGCCAAACGCCCTGGGCGCAACGATCCCTGTGTTTGCCAGAGTGGTAAGAAATTTAAACAGTGCTGCTTAACACGATAGTTGTTGATGACAGTATCGACTCATAAAACTATCGATTCATAAAACAATCGACTCATAAAATAAAGGCAATCAATTGATTGCCTTAATTTTTTCATCACACCAATACGAACATCTGGTTTAGTGGGCGATAAAACTCGATTGTTTCGCGGCCAGCAAAAACTGCGCAAACTCGGGTTCTCGCAGGGCTGGACTGTATAAATATCCCTGTGCCTGATGACACAAACTCTTGGCTAAAAACGCCTCCTGCTCGACGGTTTCTACCCCTTCTGCGGTCAAGGAAATATTGAGCGCACTCGCCATCGCAATAATGGCCGAGACGATTTCTTGGCTTTCGCGGCTAATCGTCAAATCTGAAATAAACGAGCGATCGATTTTTAACTTACTGATAGGAAACTGTTTAAGGTAGCGCATCGAGCTGTAACCCGTCCCAAAATCATCGATAGCCAAGCCTACCCCCAGTTCAGCCAACTCCTGACACAATAAGGTCGCATGGCGAATATCGCCCATGAGTTCCGTCTCTGTAATTTCCAAAATTAAGGTTTTGGGCTTTAAACGATAACGGGTCAAGAGTTGCCATACTTGTTCATACAAATTACCACTAAAAAACTGCCGCGCAGACACATTAACATGCATGCTAAGATCGGCATTGTGATGCTGCCAAATATTCAATTGCCGACAGGCCGCCTCTAATACCCAACTGCCTATCGCATTAATCATCCCCGATTGCTCGGCAATATCAATAAACGCGCCGGGATATAGCACGCCTCTTTTGGGATGATGCCAACGAATAAGCGCTTCGGCACCGATATAAGTTTGCTGTTCGAGATCCCTTAAGGGCTGGTAATAAAGCTCAAATTGTCGACCGCGAATAGCACTATGCAAATCGCGTTCAATTTGCGCATCTTCCTTAAACGCACTCAGCAATGTACTGTTAAAGACTTGAATTGCTGTGCCCTTTTTCTTCTTCGCATATTGCACTGCAATATCGGCGCAGGTCAGTGGTGCAAATAAATTTGCCACCGACGCAATATCAACCACGGCCAGTGCGGGTTTAGGTTCCACTTGTTCACGGCCAATTAATATCGGCATGGCTAAATGCTGGTATAAGCGGGTGCTGATATAGTCCAGATCATAAACTGCGTTATCGTCGGTCAGTAATACCGCAAACTCATCACTACCGACACGAGCGATTTCAGTCGCTTTGTTGATGTCTGAAAAATGCTTTAAGCGCCGGCCAATCTCAATCAACAGGCTGTCGCCATTTTCATGACCATAAGTATCGTTAAAACGCTTAAAGGCGACTAAATCGACTAGCAACAGTAGCCCATGTGTTGTTCGCTCGAGCACTCGATTAAAGTGACTGCGATTGTTAAGTCCAGTCAAGCTACAACGCCACGCCAGACGTTCCAACTCCGCTTTGTAGTTATGCTCATCCGTACTTTCTTCACCCGACACTAAAGCGTAATGATTGCCTCTATCGGTGATAAATTGGCTCACAACATATTTCAGCCAATAACGACTACCATCAGCACGATTAAATTGCACTTCACCTTTTGCCAGTTCACCTCTGAAAATTTTTGCTAAGGTCTGCTCAGCTAACGCATTGTGCTGTTTGAAAAAAGTTAAATCACGTAAATTAGTGCCAACGCTCCTGCTCCGCGAAATACCACTAATATCCTGATGTGCTTGGTTAACGTACTCCACTTTTTCAGTGTGCAAGTTAATCAACATAGTCATTTGACGAGATTGTTCTATGGCGCAGCGAAAAAGGCTGAGACGTTCTTCTTTATCGTAAGCATGTTTGGTAGCAAGAGTGAGGGCTAATTGATCGGCCATTTGGCAAGCCAGATGAATTTCACTATCGTGCCAATGGTGTGTGAGCTGCGCGCGCTCAATGCAGAGCACGCCCTCAAGATGGCCATTGATACGGATGCCGACTTCGAGACTGGATAAAATTTGGCGTGGAATAAAATAACTATCGACTAATTCGGTCAACCGCGGGTCAATAAGCGTATTACCAGCATCTATATGTCTGTGATTTTTTAGTTCATTTAAATAACGCGGCACCGTTTGCAGCAGTTTAGGACGGTAGATGTCCTGCAGCGCCATCGCCCCAAACTGGGCGACGAGAGATTGGGTGTTTTGCTCGGCAGAAAAAATCCACACCGACACCAAGGAGACCGCTAAATTCTGACACAGTAGCTCTGTCGCTAACTCTGCCGTCTTAGTGAAATCACCCTGCTGCTTTGCCGTAGAATGGACTAAAGACTCTAATAAGTGTTGATGCTGACGTCGCTTCACTCTGATCCCTACAAAACTTCGTGTTGGGTAAAACGATAATGCTGCGACTAACACACCAAAGATAGGAGTGTTAATGGAGCCGATTTATCATTGTTTTTGTTGACGCAGATTACACGATCTACATTTAAAACAGCAACATCGGCCACACTTTATTACAAATTAACCTCGACTTGTATCACAGGGGTTGCGCTATAGACCATTCTCTAACTGGAAAATCATTTTTTCGACACTGACATCAAATACCAGTTTGAGCGTCACACCCGTTTCACCTCGAGTAACGCTCGCTTGCGTGTGTCGAAAACGTGTCTGGGCACGCTCAACCATCTTTGCCGCCTCATTTTCCGCCTCGCCACCCGTAAACTGCAACTCAAGCACAGTATCTTGTTCATCAATCACAGCACCGATGTCGACAAAGCTGCCGCAATCGGTACATGTGTCGTTTACTGTGGGGGTTTGTCCTGCAATGATACCTTTCATAGGGTTATCCTCTCTAATGGTCTCATGTTAAAAACTCAACATAATCGACTCAACATTAATATCACTAACGACTAATTATAGGGAATGATGATGAGAGAGACTCTGGTATTGCTCACGCTTATTACCCGAAATAATACCTTTGATAATAAATAGCCTCAGTAGCATTAAGCACTGGCTAAGCGTGGGATCAAATTACGTTGGATCGCCAGTTGATCAGCAAAGTGCATGATTTCAACTTGAGGAGATTGCAATTGTCCACGCTGACGCAAGCGAGTTGTAAACTCACAGTTACTTAAGGCTTCGGCCATGGCGATGGGTTCACCACCTCGGATCACTAACGCTTCCGGTCGCAAGGCCTGTTGCAATTGAAATGCTCTTGCCCCTTGCTGCATAAACACGGCGCTATTGTCGATAATATGATTGTCTGAGGATAAATCCGCCACTAACGTTTGTTTTGGTGGTAATTCAAACTGACGTTGTAGTTTTTCGGCAGTATCGAGTTCTTTTTGCCATTGAAACTGCGCCATGTCCCTCGCGTCAGCAGACAATAGCGACAGCAACAGGGCAAACTCACCTCGCCTGTTGTGTTCGATTGCCGCATTTAAGCGGGAGCCAATTTGGGCTTCATTGATTAAAGGAACATCGATTTGCATAAAAAAACATCGCTAAAACAACTCGTTGTCAGTTAATCGACCAGTTGAACAAGAACTTTAGGAAAATTTTCATATTTAGACTTTACATGCCTAAGGTTTCTGACTACTATGGCGGCCGCAATTGAGGAGGGGTTCCCGAGTGGCCAAAGGGATCAGACTGTAAATCTGACGGCTCCGCCTTCGAAGGTTCGAATCCTTCTCCCTCCACCATTTGCACTAACAATTAGCGATGCTATAAAAGATACTCGTGGAGGGGTTCCCGAGTGGCCAAAGGGATCAGACTGTAAATCTGACGGCTCCGCCTTCGAAGGTTCGAATCCTTCTCCCTCCACCACTTTTATCTTCTGTGCTTCGTCAATCGTTAGTCTGCTGTAAACTTGCTTTACCCTTAAATCTGGCCAAGATTTAAGATGATTTTTAAGCGCAACTTAAAAGTCGGAAGAAAATATGTGGAGGGGTTCCCGAGTGGCCAAAGGGATCAGACTGTAAATCTGACGGCTCCGCCTTCGAAGGTTCGAATCCTTCTCCCTCCACCACTTCTTTCTCATCTCACGCTATATACCGCTTTATTCCCTAAGTTTTGTTTCTAACACTCCACCTTATCCAAAATTATTTTTATCGCTTACTTAAAACTATTGTCTTTAATTCATAGATTTAGCTGATAAAAAACGCCCCATTCGGATCGTTAAAGAAGAGTGCACAGCACTAAGCGGCGATTAATCGATATTCAAGTACTTATGGGTCTGAATCGATAAACGCCAGTTGCGAGCAATACACACCTTCATGGCTAATTCCGTCGCCCTTGGTTTTTGGCTGATCGGTTGCAAACAAATAGTTTTCGCTGACACATCAATCCCTTTGAGTAACTCATCGAGTTCGTCGATATGATGTTCGGTCGCTATCGGATGCTTTATCTCGTTGGCGCGGGTCAATGCCTGCGCTAACACCTTATAACCCCCTTTCATATTGATCTTGGGCGAGACAGTCACCCAGGTATCAGCATCACACTTCACCTCAAAGGTGCCACTGGTCTCGATTTGAGTGGCAAAGCCGGCAGCATGGAACGTGTGAGTTAATTCATGCAGATCGTACATACAAGGTTCACCACCTGTGATCACCACATGGCGCGCCGTGTATCCCTTAGCATTGAACGCCTCGATAAGACTCTGCGCCGTATGGTTTGCCCAGCGACCCACAGAACCATCGACGGTAATCACTTGTTCGGGTGACACCTTGTTTTCCTCAAGCAGATCCCAAGTCTGTTTCGTATCACACCAAGCGCATCCCACAGGGCAACCCTGTAAACGCACAAAAATGGCGGGTACTCCGGTAAAGACACCTTCACCTTGAATGGTTTCAAAGACTTCGTTGACTGGGTAATTCATGCTAGCGTTCCGTTTTTCTGGGGCGGCATTTATAGAGGATTTTAGATGCAGCTGCAAGTTTTTACCGCCTCTGCCATTGTGATACTAAGTGCCGCATACCCGTCGCCACGCGCCAGCAAAGAGTTTGCAAGCCCTAGCGCCTGAGTTACACTTACGCCCTATTTTATGTGTCAATTTAAGTGGATCCTATGTCAGCAGCATCAGTTTCAAAGGTGGTAGTGGTTTTCAGTGGCGGACAAGACTCAACGACTTGTCTTATTCAAGCCTTAACACAGTATGATGAAGTCCATGGGATCACCTTCGATTATGGACAGCGCCACCGTGAAGAAATTGACGTGGCTAAATCCCTCGCCAAACGCTTAAACATCACCAGCCATAAAGTGATGGATGTGAGTTTACTCAACGAGTTAGCCATTTCTGCCCTCACCCGGGATGCGATCCCAGTGTCCCACGAGTTAATGGAAAACGGCCTGCCCAATACCTTTGTGCCTGGGCGTAATATCCTATTTTTGACTTTGGCGGGGATCTACGCCTACCAATTAGGGGCAGAGGCGATTATTACCGGTGTCTGCGAAACCGATTTTTCGGGTTATCCCGACTGTCGCCACGACTTTGTCCGTGCAATGGAATCAGCACTGGTGCAAGGCATGGATAAAAAGCTTGAGATCATCACGCCATTAATGTGGCTCAACAAGGCCCAAACTTGGGCGCTGGCCGATAAATACCAGCAGCTCGATTTAGTTCGCCACCATACCCTGACCTGTTATAACGGCATTGTCGGTGATGGTTGTGGTGACTGCCCTGCTTGCCACCTTCGTAAACGAGGCTTAGAGGATTACCTGCAAAATAAAGCAGAGGTGATGACCTCGCTCGACAAGGCAACTGAAACGGGTAAACCGCAGGCGTGAGACTGGTGACGTTAACAAAACTCGGCCCCTATTGGCTGGCGCTTGTCGTCAGTCTGCTCTGCGCGCTCTTGTATGTTGCGGGACTTTTTACCCCAAGCGTAGATAATCTGCTCGCCTATCGACGCAGCGATATCAGTGACGGCCAGTGGTGGCGCCTGATTACCGGTAATCTGCTGCATACCAATCATTGGCACCTGTTGATGAACCTCGCTGGATTATGGGTAGTACTGTTTTTGCACCACTTTCACTACCAGCTTAAGGGATTAACCGCGCTGTTTATCCTGCTTTGTCTGTTTGAAGGCATTGGTCTGTATTTAGGTTACCCACAATTATTTGGCTATGTAGGCTTGAGCGGCATGTTACATGGCCTATTTACCTTTGGTGCAGTGCAGGATATTCGCCGCAAAATGTACTCTGGTTATTTGCTGCTGCTCGGGGTGATAGTCAAAGTCTGCCATGAACAGTTCTATGGTGCCAGTGATGATGTAACCGCAATGATCGGCGCGCGGGTGGCCACCGAGGCGCATTTAGTTGGTTTGATCTGTGGCTTAGTCTGCGCGCTCTTATTCTTTATGCTCCCACGCACGATGCTAACCAAAGAAAAAGCATAAAGTCTCGATTCTTCTTTGATGATCTAATCCAATAAAAAGCCGCTAACACAATGTGTTTAGCGGCTTTTTATTCAGTAAAACACCCTAGTGGCAGAACGTTAGCATCACAGCGTCGAGTCTTAACGCCTTGCTTAGGCGAGAAACTCATTTATGCGCTGATCAGTAATTCCCTTAAGCGTTTCACCTCATCACGCAAGGCCGCCGCCTGTTCAAACTCCAAGTTACGCGCATGTTCATGCATTTGCTTCTCGAGCTTATCGATATCATGGCTCAGCTGGGCAGCATCTGCATGATAACGTTTGGCTTTAGGCTCAGCGACTCTGCCAAGGGATGCTTGACCATAACCCTTTTCAGACTCTCTGCCATCGTCCACATCCATCACATCGGTAATACGCTTGACCACGCCTTTTGGCACAATGCCATGCTCAAGGTTGTAGGCTCGCTGTTTCTCACGGCGGCGCTCGGTTTCGCCCATCGCCTTTGCCATCGAGTTGGTGATGCGATCGGCATAGAGGATCACCTTACCATTAACGTTACGCGCGGCGCGACCAATGGTCTGGATCAGCGAACGCTCCGAACGTAAAAAACCTTCCTTATCTGCATCCAAAATACAGATGAGTGAGACTTCCGGCATATCTAAGCCTTCGCGCAGCAAGTTAATCCCGACCAGCACATCAAACTTACCCAGGCGCAGATCGCGGATGATCTCCACCCGCTCCACGGTATCAATGTCCGAATGCAAATAACGGACTTTGACGCCATGCTCATCGAGGTATTCGGTTAAATCCTCCGACATACGTTTAGTTAACGTGGTGACTAACACCCGCTCGTTTACCGCAACCCGTTTAGCGACCTCAGAGAGCAAATCGTCCACTTGAATGCCAACGGGGCGCACCTCAAGCTCAGGGTCGAGCAATCCTGTGGGCCGCACAACTTGTTCAACAATCTCGCCGCCACTCTTATCCAATTCATAGGGATTTGGCGTCGCCGACACATAAATCGTCTGCGGCATTAACTGCTCAAACTCTTCAAACTTCAGCGGCCGGTTATCCAACGCCGAGGGCAAACGAAAGCCATATTCCACCAAGGTGGTTTTACGGGAACGGTCACCCTTATACATGGCACCAATTTGTGGCACGGTGACATGGGATTCGTCGATAACCAATAAACCATCAGCGGGTAAGTAATCGAGCAGCGTTGGCGGCCCCTCACCGGGGGCGCGTCCTGATAAATAGCGGGAGTAGTTTTCAATGCCGGAGCAATAGCCTAGCTCCACCATCATTTCAATGTCGTATTGCACACGCTCGTGGATCCGCTGTGCTTCAATCAATTTATTATTGTCGAGCAGATATTGCTTGCGCTCACGCAGCTCTTGCTTAATCAGCTCGGTGGCTTCAAGGATCTTTTCCCGCGGCGTCACATAGTGGGTCTTAGGGTACACTGTAGTGCGAGCGATACGTTTGATAATCTGCCCAGTTAACGGATCAAACTCACTTAAGCGTTCAATTTCATCGTCAAATAGCTCCACCCGAATCGCGTAGCGGTCTGAATCGGCTGGGAAAATATCAATCACTTCGCCGCGAACACGAAAGGTACCGCGCTGCAACTCGATATCATTGCGGGTGTATTGCAATTCACTCAAGCGCTTAAGAATTTCCCGCTGTCCCATGGTATCGCCCTGGCGCAGGTGCAATAGCATCTTTAGGTAAGAGTCAGGATCGCCAAGACCATAAATCGCCGATACCGAGGCAATCAGCACCACATCCTTGCGTTCCAGCAGGGCTTTAGTGGCCGAGAGCCGCATTTGTTCAATATGGGCGTTTACCGAGGCATCTTTTTCTATAAAGGTATTAGATGCGGGGACATACGCCTCAGGCTGATAGTAATCGTAATAGGAGACAAAATATTCCACCGCATTATTGGGGAAAAACTCTTTCATCTCGCCATATAACTGTGCGGCGAGTGTTTTGTTTGGCGCCATAATAATGGTCGGTCGCCCAAGCTTGGCAATCACATTGGCGATGGTGAACGTCTTACCAGAGCCCGTCACCCCTAATAGGGTTTGGCAAGCAAGGCCTGATTCGAGGCCATCAACCAATTTAGCAATGGCTGTTGGCTGGTCACCTGCGGGGGCAAATTGGGATTCAAGCTGAAAAACAGATTCTGACACGCGCTACATATCCTTGTGGTTAGTCGAACCATTCTAATCAAGAGACAGATTAAGCTCCAGCAGTTATCTTATAATCAGCCTACACTGAACATAAACGCCAATGTAACAAGTAGTAACTTTTATCAAATGTAATTAAATTACAAACCATTTATCTCCAATGTTGGGGATGAAAAATACTCCTCAATCCCGCATGGTTTCTCGCTTATTTCGACTTATCAACAAATTCTGTGGATAACCCTGTGAGTTGCGACTTAAAACAAGCGGCAAACCCTTGGTGCACGGGCGATGGACTTAAATTGCACTATTTTGGCGATAAAAATATTAATCCTTAAATTTCAGATAGTTGACAATTGCAAGCCTTATCTTTTTTAGCATAAATTTAAGTTGCAATTTTGTAAGCAGATGAAAGTCCTTCCTTGTGTATTAATTTGGCATTAATCCTGAATTTCAGTGCGTTTTATCGTCAGTTTGAGCACTAAAACGCCGTAGTCAAAAAGTTTCACTTTGCTGCAATCAAATGGTCATCTTAATGTTTAACGGCGCTCATCTAGTGACTAGAAAGAGGATAATGCCCGAGTTGTGGCTCTATTCGCCTAAACGTCAGCGCTCACTACTCACGCAATAGACTCAGCCCAAATAGCATCATTAACATTATAACGAGGTAAGCGATTATTTATGCGGGCAAAAACCTTTCTGAGTAAGGGTTCGCATCTGCCGGAATCCGCATTGACTTTGTTTGCTATTAGTTCCTGTAAACATTCAGCCAATTTTGCACTTTCGTGTATTTATTCAATGCCGTAGTGATTTTGATGCTCAAGCGACGGATCTTTAAGCAATTGAAGATATGAGCCAGCCTTTGAGCACTTTTCATTGACAAATTTTATGGTACCGAACAGCGCTATCTTGCGAAAAGTTAAGTTATTTCTTCATCAAAATGCTGATTTCTACACCATGATGCACATTAGATGAGCACTTAACAGCATAATTACACTTTTTTTAGTAACTCGAGTTGACTCCTCCAACAGAGCGTTTTACTATGCGCTCCGTTCTCAACGAGTCATCGAGACGATTAAAGCGATTCCCCTGTAGTTCAGTCGGTAGAACGGCGGACTGTTAATCCGTATGTCACTGGTTCAAGTCCAGTCAGGGGAGCCACTCTTTAATCATTGATAATCAATGAGAATACAGTTAGATAACTAACGATTCCCCTGTAGTTCAGTCGGTAGAACGGCGGACTGTTAATCCGTATGTCACTGGTTCAAGTCCAGTCAGGGGAGCCACTTAGTTAGCAAGCTGATACGTTAAAACGATTCCCCTGTAGTTCAGTCGGTAGAACGGCGGACTGTTAATCCGTATGTCACTGGTTCAAGTCCAGTCAGGGGAGCCATTTTAAAGTAATATCTAAAGTCGATAGTCATATCGCACCCTCTACTCCCCTGTAGTTCAGTCGGTAGAACGGCGGACTGTTAATCCGTATGTCACTGGTTCAAGTCCAGTCAGGGGAGCCATTTTATTTCACTTCATCTGTTTTTTATCCTACATCTAACGCTTATAGATCACGCTTTTCATTTCTGTTTTGCCTTAAATACGGTTACACTGTGAGCAGTTTGTTAACCAAAATACCGTGTATCATCACGCAGATAACGGTGTTATTTCAAATCTCATGCAATATCTTATTGCACATACTTTGACATATTGAGAGCGAATTTTATGGCGATGTCTAAATCGTATCCCATTTTTTTGTTGCTGATCTTTTTAGGCCTTTTTGGTTGGATTTATCAAAGCGAAAATCACCAGTTACAGGCAGAACAACAGCAGGAACTCAATAATTTCAAACAATACATGGTCAACTTTGACCAGTGGCAAGGTAATGGTAGCGAACTTTACCAACGCCTCTCCGAACATTACCCTCTGCAATTTTTTCAATATATTGATGATACTGATGGGCAACTTAATTACACTCAAGGTGAACTCAACGCCCAAATGGCTCACCCACTTGCTGGGTTATTTTCCTTAGATTTGTCACATACACAAAAGCTGCCTGCGGGTCGGTTACAAGTTAAGTTGAGTGTTAACCAAGCCATCGAAAACGCCATTGCCAATACCCAGCAGCTAGGATTCTCATTGCTGCTAGCTTACATTGTATTAGTTGTTGTTTTTTTATTACTTATCAATAAATTAAAATCTTCTATCCGTTATGCTGCCGATTATATTATGCATGTTCCGGAGTTGAGTTTTTCAGCCATAGAGTCTTCTAGACTGAATGGCGAAATGACCCCCGTCAGATTAGCGCTTGAGGAATGCCGTACAACGTTAAAATCACGAGTCGATAGCCTCACACAGGAAAACCAGAAACTGCATAAAGTGGCTTATCAAGATCCCATTACGGGGTTTGGCAGTCGTCCTCGTTTTACCTCCAAGTTGGAAAGTATTAGCAATCGTGCGATTCCTCAACTCGGATTAATGGCCATGGTTAAAGCGACTGAACTGGCTCATATCAACCAACTTCAAGGGCGCTCAGCGGGTGACGATTATTTATCGAATGTGGCTAATTGCATTCGTAAAGCCTGTTCAAAATATCCCGATGCAGAGTGCTACCGCGTTTCCAGTGCCGATTTTGCGATTTTTTTGCCCGATTTAGTGTTAAAGGATGGACCTAAGTTTTTAGATCAACTGAAAATTTTCCTTGATGAATATCAACAGATGATCAAAGCAGAATCCGCGGCACATATCGGGCTTGTCCCATACCAACAAGGGACTGATCCCGTCAATTTGCTATCCCTTGCAGATACGGCTGTCAGCATAGCGCAAACCCTTGGTCCTAATAGTTATCATATTCAAGAGAAACTCAATGCGGATCAGCAATTTGGTGACGACCGTTGGAAACTGGCAATCAACGACTTAGTCACCCGCCAAGCGCTTAAATTTTTCCAACAACCGATTCAACCTTGCCGTAACGATGTCGAGGTATATCGCGAGTTGCTGGCACGCTTCTACAATAGTGAAGGGAAGTTTTTACCGACCACCACAGTCATTGCCATGGCGGAGCGCCATGGAATGAGCACAGAATTAGATAAACTCGTGGTGATCACTACATTAAAAATGCTTAAAGAAAATCCCACCATTAGCGGCAATTTTGGGGTCAATATCAGTGCCTTTTCAGCGCATCAAGAACTGTTTGTTGGCTGGTTAAAGGATATTCTTGGCAAACATAAATATATCGCTTCACGCTTAGTATTTGAGATTAACGAATCCGGTATGCAAGCCAATTTAGGGGCGAGTTATAAGTTTGTACGTGAAGTGCATGGCGTAGGTTCGAGGGTATCAATTGAGCGTTTTGGCATGAGTTTTACCTCGTTCAAATTCTTCAGCGAAGTGCGCCCAGACTACATTAAGCTTGATGGTAGCTACACCTCGGCGATCGATGAAGACAGCAATAACAAATTCTTTGTGCGGATGATGGTAGACGTTGCCAGACGTATAGGTATCCGCGTAATTGCGACCAGTGTTGAGCGCCAAGAAGAAAAATTAACCCTCGAAAAACTTCTCGTTGATGGCCTCCAAGGCTATTACATTGCCCAGCCACAGGCCATCACCCTAACTGATCAAATTTAAACCAATGCAGGGTTAATCAAGCATGCATATTTACAGTAAAGATAGTTAACCCTGCATTCTATATGTTGTTTATGCAAACGGAAAAGTCGATAATACGGCCAAGATCCGTTTAGACAAGTATTGAGATGAGTGAATATCTCCTGTTGTTGATCAGCACTGTACTGGTCAACAATTTCGTATTAGTGAAATTCTTAGGCTTATGTCCATTTATGGGGGTCTCCAGCAAACTGGAGTCCGCTATCGGTATGTCTATGGCGACCACTTTCGTGTTGACCTTGGCATCCATTCTCAGTTACCTAGTGAATCAATACCTATTATTGCCTTTTGATCTCAGTTATCTGCGTACCATGAGCTTTATTCTGGTGATTGCGGTGGTAGTGCAATTTACCGAGATGGTAGTGCAGAAAACCAGTGCAGCCCTACATCGCGCACTGGGAATTTATCTGCCGCTGATCACCACTAACTGTGCAGTATTAGGGGTAGCCCTATTAAACGTGAACGAAAAACACGATTTTATTCAATCTGCTATCTATGGTTTTGGTGCTGCGGTGGGTTTTTCCTTAGTGTTAATTCTGTTTTCCGCGATGCGTGAACGTTTAGCGGCGGCCGATGTGCCCATGCCGTTTAAAGGCGGTGCTATCGCCATGATCACCGCGGGCCTGATGTCATTGGCCTTTATGGGATTTACAGGATTGGTTAAATAGATGTCCACCATGTTAATTGCCGTTATCTTATTGACCCTATTGGCATTGTTCTTTGGGGTATTACTCGGATTTGCCGCCTTAAAATTTAAGGTTGAAGGTAATCCTATCGTCGATGAACTCGAAGCGATTCTGCCGCAAACTCAATGCGGTCAATGTGGTTATCCCGGTTGTCGTCCTTACGCCGAAGCCATTGCCAATGGTGATAAAGTCAACAAGTGCCCGCCCGGCGGCACTGCGACCATGGAAAAACTCGCCAGCTTAATGGGGGTCGAGCCAGAGCCGCTCAACGCCGAGGCTCAGTCCCAAGTCAAAAAAGTCGCCTATATTCGCGAAGATGAATGTATTGGCTGCACTAAATGTATTCAGGCCTGTCCTGTCGACGCCATTATTGGCGCGGGCAAACTCATGCATACCGTGCTCACCGCTGACTGCACAGGTTGCGATCTCTGTGTCGAGCCCTGCCCCGTTGACTGTATCGATATGATCCCTGTGGGCCAAAATCTGAAAAACTGGAACTGGCGCTTAAATGCCATTCCCGTGACTCTTATCCAAGAGACCCCGCACGAAGAAAAGAGAGGATAAGCGGTGCAGACTTTATTAGATCAATTAGATAAAGGAACCCTTTGGCGCTCACCTGGTGGCATTCATCCACCTGAAGTCAAATTCCTCTCAAACACCACACCGATTAGCCAACTGCCATTAGCGCAGGAATACCTTGTGCCTGTGCCACAGGTAGGCGAAAACTGCACCCTTGCAGTCAAAGTGGGTGACAAAGTATTAAAAGGCGCGCCATTAACTCAAGGTACCTCAATTTGGCATTTGCCCGTACATGCACCGACCTCTGGCACTGTGGTCGCCATTGAGCCAAGAGCCAGTAACCATGCCTCGGCCTTGCCGGTCAATACCTGTGTAATTGCTGCCGATGGTGAAGACCGCTGGTGCGAGTTAACGCCAGGCTCTATTGAGCTCAGCAATCAGGAGATAATTGCCAAAATCCATGGCGCAGGTATAGCCGGCATGGGTGGCGCCGCCTTCCCAAGCCATATTAAGCTCAATCCCGTTAGTGAAATTGAATTAGTGATAATCAACGGCGTGGAATGTGAGCCTTATATCAGCGCCGACGATCGCTTAATGCGCGAATACAGCCAAGACATTCTGGCGGGGATTGCGATTATCCATCGCCTTTTGTCGCCAAAACGCATTGTGATTGCTATCGAAGACAACAAACCTGAAGCCATAAAGGTGATGCAACAGGCGGTGAGTCAATCTACGCTCCCTGCCGGCAGCACTCGGGTAACGGTGATCCCAACGAAGTATCCCTCTGGCGGTGAAAAACAGCTGATCCAAATCATCACAGGTCGTGAAGTGCCCTCGGGCGCCATTCCCGCTAAGCTTGGGATTGTCGTGCATAACGTGGGAACCGCCTTTGCGATTCATCAAGCCGTGACCCAAGGAAAACCGCTGATTGAACGTGTGGTAACCGTTACCGGGCAAAATGTGGGTAAACCTGGCAACTATTGGTTACCCATAGGCACGCCCGTTGAACATGTGCTCAAGCAAACTGAATTTAATGCCGAAGCCGAACAAAAAGTGATTATTGGCGGGCCAATGATGGGCCACGCATTGCCAACCATCCAAGTACCGATTTTAAAGGGCACAAACTGTATTTTGGTCCCGAGCAGTCAAGAGATTGGGATAACTCCAGAGGAAAAGGCCTGTATCCGCTGCGGCGAATGTGCCAATGCCTGCCCTGCACTCTTGCTACCACAACAACTGTTTTGGCATGCAAAAGCCGAAGAATATGACAAGGCGGCCAGCTACAACCTAAAAGACTGTATCGAATGCGGTTGCTGTAGTTATGTGTGCCCCAGTGATATTCCACTGGTGGAATACTACCGCATCGCTAAATCGGCACTAAAACAAGCCGCCGATGAGAAGCATCAAGCCGAGCGCGCCAAACTGCGCTTCGAGGCGCGTATTCAACGCCTCGAAGAAGAAAAACTCGCCCGCGAAGCCAAGGCTAAAGAAGCCGCTGCGCGTCGCCAAGCGACCATGACCTCAACGGATAAGAATGCTGTAGCTGAAGCCATGGCGCGGATTGCGGCCAAAAAGGCAGCAGCGGCAGAAGCCACAACCGATAACGCGACGGTCGAGGTCGTTGTTGCTGATACGAGCAACACAGAAGCGCCTAAGGGTAAGGCGGCCGTTGCCGCCGCGATTGCTCGTGCAAAAGCCAAGAAAGCCGCCGCTGCGGCTCAAGGGGCCGATGAAGTAGAATCGTCTCAACAAGCAGTCTCTTCTGTGCAAACAGCTTCTTCTGAGCCAAGCGAGCCAACTGAGCAATCCGAGTCTTTATCACAAAAAGATAAAGTCGCCGCCGCCATCGCTCGTGCCAAAGCGAAAAAAACGGCATTGAAGGCCGACTCGGATGCCAATGGCGATACTGAAGCGACTGTCAATGCGAATCAGCCAGTAGCAGAAACGGCTACGAGCACAGAGGCGGATGACAAAAAAGCCAAAGTCGCTGCTGCCGTCGCCCGCGCAAAAGCCAAAAAGACCGCCGCACAGCAAGCTGAATCGAGTGATGTGGCCGAAGTTCAGCCCGAGTTAGTCGCTAAGCAAGAGTCAGGCTCTGACGTTGAATCACGCAATGAATTAGGCTCAGCCGCTGAACTAAGTGCGCCGCTTAGCCCTGAAGATGAGAAGAAGGCCAAGGTCGCTGCTGCGGTTGCTCGCGCGAAAGCCAAAAAAGTCGCCGCACAGCAAGCTGAATCGAGTAATGTGGCCGAAGTTCAGCCCGAGTTAGTCGCAGACGCTAAGCAAGAGTCAGGCTCTGACATTGAATCACGCAATGAATTAGGCTCAGCCGCTGAACTAAGCGCGCCGCTTAGTCCTGAAGATGAGAAAAAAGCCAAGGTCGCTGCTGCGGTTGCTCGCGCGAAAGCCAAAAAGGCCGCCGCACAGCAAGCGGATTCGAGTGAGGTTGCCGAGGTTCAGCCCGAGTTAGTAACAGAGGCTAAGCCAGAGTCAACCAATGAGTCAGGCGATGAATCAGACTCAGCCACCGAACCAAGTGCGCCACTCAGTCCTGATGATGAGAAAAAGGCCAAGGTCGCTGCTGCGGTTGCTCGCGCGAAAGCCAAAAAAGCAGCCAGAGAAGCGGATGCGCTCAGTGACTCAAATGAATAGCACTGCTGATTTTGACATCAGTATATTAAAAATTATTAGCTTAAAAATCAGTGACTCAAGATTAGATAAAAGGGATCACAATGGCGTTTAAAATAGCCTCATCACCCCATGTTACCCGTAACTTGCATACTTCAACGGTTATGCAACGGGTTATTTTATGCTTGTTGCCCGGCCTTGTGGTGCAATGTGCCTTTTTTGGCTGGGGCACGCTTATTCAAGTGTTACTGGCGATTATCGTGGCCCTAAGCTGTGAAGCAGCGGTGATGAAACTGCGTCATCGCAGCATCAAAGCGAGCTTAAGCGATAACAGCGCCATGCTGACGGCAATCTTAATTGGGGTTGCAATCCCGCCACTGGCACCTTGGTGGATGATCGTGATGGGCACCGCCTTTGCGATTGTTATTGTTAAGCACCTCTATGGCGGCTTAGGCCATAACCTGTTTAACCCTGCCATGGCTGCCTATGTGTTGCTACTGGTGTCGTTTCCACTACAGATGACCAGCTGGATTGCGCCAAGTACCGTTGCACTCAATACCCCAAGTGTTATCGATAGCTTGCAATTGATCTTCAATCTCGGTGCCCATGGTGGGATGGATCAATTCCGTTTAGGGATTGATGGTATCAGTATGGCAACGCCGCTCGATACCCTCAAAACCGATTTGTCACTAGGGCTCACCACCACTGAAAGTATGACCAAAAGCATATTCGATGGCGGCACTGGCGTAGGTTGGTTTTGGGTCAATTTGGCGTATCTCGCTGGCGGGTTAGTGCTGCTTAAATTAAAAGCTATTCGTTGGCACATCAGTACTGGCGTCTTGGCAGGATTATTTGTGGCCTCGAGCATCGGCTTTTTACTGTCGCCCGATATGCAGGCAAGCCCGCTGTTCCATTTATTCTCGGGTGCGACCATGCTCGCCGCCTTCTTTATTGCGACCGATCCTGTCACCGCCGCCACCAGCCCACGCGGCCGTTTGATTTTCGGTGCTTTAATCGGTGTCTTGGTATATATCATCCGTACCCAAGGCGGTTATCCCGACGCATTTGCTTTTGCTGTATTGCTCGCCAACCTGTGCGCGCCATTTATTGACTATTATGTGCGTCCGCGTGCCTATGGCCACTCAGCGGGCTAGACCTGTGAAATAGAGAATCAAGCGAGCTTGAACAAAGACTCTTGAGGAAAAAAATTGAATAACCCAATGATTAAAAATGGTCTGCTACTTGCCCTATTTGCCCTGCTCTGCACCGGCTTAGTGGCTGTGGTTAATCAACAGACCTTTGATGAAATAAAGCTGCAACAGCAGAAAGAACTGATGGGCATCTTACATCAACTTATCCCAGATGAACTCCATGACAATGAGCTGACCGCGCAGTGCACGTTACTGCAAAATAAAGAGGCGCTCGGCACTGAAGATGCCTTGCCTGCGTATATTGCCACCGCAGCGGGTAAACCCGTTGCTATCGCCTTAGAAGCCATCGCTCCCGATGGTTACAACGGTAATATTAAGCTGATTGTAGGTATCAACACCCAAGGTGAAGTATTAGGCGTTCGTACGCTTTCCCACCAAGAAACGCCCGGGCTTGGGGATAAAATCGAGTTACGTAAATCCGATTGGGTCACCAAATTTGTCGGTAAAGTGCTTACATCTGAAGATGATAAGCAGTGGCAGGTGCAAAAAGACGGCGGCGATTTCGACCAATTCACTGGCGCGACAATTACGCCACGCGCCTATGTGAAAGCCGTTAAACGCGCCGTGTGGTACTTTACTCAGCATCAAACAGAAATTTTCAGCCAACCACTGAATTGTGAGGCCAAGCATGACTAATTATCGTGAAATTGCGTGGCAAGGACTGTGGAAAAATAACCCAGGGTTAGTGCAACTGCTGGGGCTTTGCCCACTGTTAGCCGTAACCGCAACCCTCACCAACGCCCTTGGCCTAGGTATCGCAACAATGCTGGTGCTGATTGGCTCAAACGTTTTAGTCTCGTTAGTGCGCGACTATGTGCCGAAGGAAATCCGTATCCCCGTGTTTGTGATGATCATTGCGGCGCTGGTGACAGCGGTGCAACTGTTAGTCAATGCCTACGCCTATGGGTTGTATATGTCGTTAGGGATCTTCCTACCGCTGATTGTGACCAACTGCATTATCATTGGCCGCGCCGAAGCATTTGCTTCCCGTAATAATGCTTTTAGCTCGGCCTTCGATGGCTTGATGATGGGACTAGGCTTTACCTTAGTATTAGCCGTGCTTGGGGCTACGCGGGAAATTCTTGGCCAAGGCACGCTATTTGACGGCGCCGACCAATTGCTCGGCCCATGGGCAAAGGCTTTAACCATTCAAGTATGGCAAGTCGATACCCCTTTCTTGCTCGCTATGTTGCCGCCTGGTGCCTTTATCGTGATGGGCCTGCTTATCGCCCTTAAAAACGTTATCGATAAAAAGCTTAAAGAGCGCCAGCCACAAGCAGCAGCTCAGCCTAGTGTGACACGGGCGCGGATCACCAAAGTGAGTTAAGCCTCATTGAGATAACAGCTTAAGTAGTGGGTTTAACGTTAAACCCACTACTGACAAGGATCACTATGAATCAACAAAAACGCATCCAAATCCTCACCCGCCTACGTGAAAACAATCCCAAACCCGAAACTGAGCTGAATTTCTCCAGTCCCTTTGAATTACTGGTGGCGGTGACCTTGTCGGCACAAGCAACTGATGTGAGCGTGAATAAGGCGACCGATAAACTGTTTCCGGTGGCCAATACCGCCCACAGCATTTATGCCTTAGGCGTGGAAGGATTAAAGGAATATATCAAGACGATTGGCCTGTATAACAACAAGGCTATCAATGTGATTAAAACCTGTGAGATCTTGATTGAAAAATACAATGGCGAAGTCCCAGAGGACAGAGAAGCGCTAGAGTCGCTTCCCGGTGTCGGCCGCAAAACCGCCAACGTGGTGCTCAATACCGCCTTTGGCTGGCCAACCATCGCCGTCGACACCCATATCTTTCGCCTCGCAAACCGCACTAAATTCGCCCCAGGTAAAAACGTGGTCGACGTCGAGGAGCGTATGTTAAAGGTTGTTCCCGCTGAATTTAAGGTCGATGTGCACCACTGGTTTATTCTGCATGGTCGCTATACCTGTCTGGCTCGCAAACCGCGCTGTGGCAGCTGTATAATTGAGGACCTTTGCGAGTTTAAGGAAAAGGTCTATCCCGAAGAATAAGGGCTCCACAATGCGGTCGTTAAGCACTCTAACTAACGGAATGAGTAAGTAACAAGGGCTTTCAGGCTAGAGAATACTTTCGGCTAGTTAAGCTGAAAGCCCTTTGTTATTAGCGTTGTCTTTAACACTGTTATTAGCCCTATTGATATTAGCCCTGTAGTGCAGATTAATCGTTTTGCTTGAGCGGCTTTTTGCTGCAATAGGGCTAGCAATTCTTCATATTTTGGCCCTTGGCCAAACTGAGGTAGCGCGACCGCAAAGACCACCAGCGCAAAGGCAATATAAATCGCGTACGGGTGACTCCAAAATCCTGCCAGCAACGTGAACGTACCTAAGATAAGCAAAATAATCACACCCATCCGCACCCGCTGCGCCATTTGCACTTTTTGTGTTGCGGCCGCGATTAACGCGAGTTCTGCTTCAGTAAATTCCATATCACATCCTATGCAGTAAAACCTACCCGATAAAAATAACCCTCAGGCACAGTTTGCACCTGAGGGCGGTTTTACTGCAAACAATTTTATAGCGTTATTACTGAACTAACACCGCCTCGGGCACGGGCCATTGGCTAACCAACCATTCGCCCTGCCAATTTTGAATCGACACCCACAAGCTGTCCGTTGCCGCTAACTTAGCGCCCGTAATCGCATGCACATGCTGGCCATGTTTGCTGCCATGTAACACCCCATTTTCACCTTTTTGTAGGGCTTCTAATGGCAGTGCCACTGGGCCGATATTGGCATAAGCTTGACGAATATGGGCCACATCTCCCTGTTCAAAGATCAACATAAAATCTTTAACGTAATCATCGTGGTGTTTATAGGGCGACTTTAAATCTAACGGCATAGGCGCAATCTTAAACTCCCCCAGTTGCTTACTCGGCCAAGCTGGTGGAAAACTCGGGCTAAGCGACTGATAGAGGAACACTAAGGGTAAGATTAAAATCAAGCCACTGAGCTTGTATTTATGCTTTAACCAAAATACTGATTTTGCCATTAGCGAGCCTCCCCAATCATATCTGCAGCCAAATCTGTGGTTTCGGCCTGTTTAAAGGCGCGAACATGGCGCAATCCCCACATCATAAAACCAGTGATTGACATTCCAGAAAGCACCAGACCAAAAAAGAACCAAATAAACTTAGTCCAAATCCCTCCCAAGGTGCCGTAATGCAGCGGATCGGCAATATGCATTAAGGTTTGCATACCTGTCATGGTTTCTGGCGAGCTGACACTGGCAATTTCGCCGGTCCATGGATTAATGCTGAGATTATAGGAATATTGATCATAAAAAATATGATCGCCGCTGCCGCTTAAATGATACATATCCCGTTGATGCTCAGGCAGCATCACATAACTTGGTTGAAAATCGGGGAAACGCTGTTTGGCTAAACTTAAAGCCTCGGTAAAAGAGACATTGGCGCTTGGCACTTTTGAATCGCCAGCCTGTACTAGCGGCACTTGCTCGGCAGCAATCAATGATGCATGGGGCTCGATATCAATATCCGCATGCCAGAAGATAGCTTGGACTAAATACCAAAGCCCAGTGAGGCTCATAATCGCGATAAACCAAATCGACCAAACACCCGATAACTTATGCAGATCCGACAACAAGGTCTTCTTTCCTTGCATTAGACGTAATTTAGGTGCAAAAAAGCTGCGCCAAAAGCGTTTGTACACAATGAGCCCTGTCACTAATGAGGCAAGCATCAAGAGCGCCATAGAGCACACTAGGTAATACCCCAAGCTATAACCGCCTTGCCACGGAAACAACAGCCAACCATGTAATGAACGCATAAAGCCGATAAAAGTGATGCCTTCGTTGATCTGCTGGATCTCACCCGTATATTGATTCACATAGGCGATAGCATAAGGCTTATCGGCATCGGTAAAAGTAATGGCATTGACTATATAAGGCTCAAAGGTCATCGCTCCCATGACTTGCGCATTCGGATAGGCCTTTTCCACCACCAGCATTAATTCATCAACGGGTTTAGCGGGTAGCTCATTCGGATTGGTCGCACGGGCTGCAGGGTTAGTCAGCCAAGTCAGTTCATGACTAAGTACTGCAACCGTGCCCGTTAAGCAGATGAAACTGAATAAAATCCAGATGGGCAATGATACCCAGCCGTGTAACATAAACCAGAAGCGATTACTTATTTTCGCCATGGGGAGTTGTTCCTACCTCTTTTAAAATCCTGTCAGTGTAAAGTTAATACGAATTATTATCAATACGGTATATGGGTAATCTACTATATTTACAAGATCAGTCACACATTTTGGGACAGCCAGCCTCTGGATATTCAACTCAAGCAGCGCTCAGGATGGATGAAGTAAGATAGGTTTAAATGAAAATGTTTATAGCATGCTGCTGATTACCACCGATTCAAATCGACATATATTCCTTAGACTGTCGAAGGCGCGCCTAGATAAAACTCAGGAGCAATTGGTTTAGGTTTCTTGCTGAGATATCTGTGTTTATGATGATTAGTGAATAAGTAATACTGGTAAACGAAACAGTGTAACGTACTGTTATTATAAAATTTTATTAATTATTTTACCGATAGCTTGTAGGCAATAATTCTTTAGTCAGCACAGAAGATCCAGTACACTAGCCCTCTTTGCTTTAGAGAGTCCTTGCGAGTATGCCCTATTCACACCCCTTAGCCGATGCGCCTCAGCCACATACGCATATGCACCGTCAATTGGCTAAGCCGCAACCTAGGATTTCCCTCAAAGCACTTGCCGAGCAACTCAAGCTTGAGCAAGCCACCATCATTGGCAATGCGTCAGGGGAATGGCAACCTGCCGCGAAAGGTCTCACCTTTATTTTTAATGGTACGCAATGTCCGCAGCATTTCACGCCCCATGGTCATGTGGTTACGATTGCCAATGGTGGCTTTGCCGAATCGCAATATGCTTTTGAAGTACAAGGTCATCCCCAAGGTGTGCAACTGGCGAAAGCATTAACCCAAGTCGCCACCGATCTCACTGCAACTCTCGGTTGCTGGCCATCATCGGGCTTAACGGCGATCGTTCTTATGATGACCTTGGCACAACAACTACAAGTTCAGCGCATGTCGCTACTGCCCAGCTTACGGCGCAGTGTTGAACTGCCCGAGACGGTCCATCTCCCCTGCATGGTTCATAACTGGTTAGGGGAAAGAAGAATCGCTAAAGCCCTACTCTGTGATCGCTTAGACTGGACTGAATTTACGCTTAAACCTTGGGAGCAAACAACGGAGGCAACACACCAAATAAACTTTATCAGTGAAAGTGAAGATCCCTTTATCAAACTGGATTTATTGAGACAATATCGTCTCATTGAGTGTGTAAATGAGGATACCAAACAAGGAGTACGACAGCATTTAGCCGAGTTAGCACATACGCCAAGCGCTATTTGGTTGCAGTGTGCGGATAAAGCTAAACTCATCGCATGTGAGTCGCTGTTTTTTAATCATCAGCCCGAAACACAGCTCAGCCCTTGGTATTTAATGGATTACCGCGCCTCACAATGGCTCGATGCCATTCGCCACCAACTTGCCTACTGCCAGCAGCAACTCGCCGATTAACACTGATCGCTTATCCAACTTTCCCTAACGCTATGCCTAATGGCTCAAAGTAGGCTATCAAGGCATTAAAGATACGTTGTCTATGTGATTCATCGGGATAAGCTCCTTCCTTTGCCTGCGCAGAGTAACGTGTGCCAGACACCAAATATGGATTTTGGATCCCTTGATAGGATTCGATACACGCTTCAAAGGCCCGAGCCATCATTTCGGTGGGTTTAGCAAAATACTGCGCACCATAACGCTTATCTAATGCTATTGCACGGCGTACATAATCGCTCGGCGCTAGATTGTCCTCAGAGAGTAATGTCACTCGAAAAATTTCTGCTAAACGATGATTTAACGGATGATCAATGAGCGGCAGATCAGCAAGCCAGAGCTCACTGGCGCACTTAAAACGTCCCGTGGTTCGCGAAAACGCCTTAGGCGCCACATAATGGTCAAACGCATGCCAAAACTCATGGGCCAAGGCGCCAGCGCCGGCATTTTTTGCTAATGCCAGCTCTCTAGCCGCGGGAGCATAATGGGCTTGCACACCCTTTTGCCCGCCATGACCAAAGGCAAGACTTAAGGTTTGCCTTAGCCCTAAGGTTAAGGGCGGTAAATGCAGGATAAAGGCAAGGTCTGCCAGCGAATCAAACACTAAATTAGCGGCAATTAAGGATTCTTCCCGCGTAACCCAACGCCCTACGCGCACATGACTAAAGCCAAAGGTTTGTTTCACGTCGAGAAAAGTCATTTGCTCCCCAAAGCGATAATCGGGGCCATGACGGTGGTATTGCTGATGGATTAGCACAATCCGTTAGAATCGTCGGTTAAGTAATGTATAAAGGCCATTCTATGTGAAAGCCGAATGCATTTATAGTGTTCCAGTAGCCATCCTATACTGGCGTAATTGCCGCTAATTTGCTCAAAAACACTTCTAAACTAAAGGGCTTTTGGATAAAGACCACATCGGGGAATCGCCCAAGTGCTGGGATCTCATCACTATCATTGGCTGAGAGCAGAAAATACTGGCATTCCCAAGTACTATCATCCATCTCAATGATAATCTGGCGCATTTGTTGGATTAATACTAATCCGTCAGTCTCCTTTAACCGATAATCGACAATCACCAATCGTGGCCGCAGCGTTTTAAATAGCCTTAACGCCGATTCAGCCTGATCTGTACAGTGGATTTGGGCAAAATGGGACTCGAGCGCTCCACGGCAAATCTCAAGATTAAACAGATTATCGTCCACTAATAGTAATGGTTGCTGGGTATAACGGTGTATTGGCTCCTGCTTCTGGTGATAAAACTGACACGGAAAGTGCATTAATACCGTGGTTCCTCGTCCTTGCTGACTGCGTATCCGTAATTTACCGCCAATCTGCTCCAATAATCGCTTACAGGTATAAAGCCCAAGCCCTATTCCCGAAATACCATAGGAGCTGGACAGTGATTGATAAATAAAGGGACTATCTAACGCCCGCTTTGCCTGCATAGGCATACCTTCACCAAAATCACGGATCAACACCCTCAACATAGGTGAAGCTGAAGCTTGATTAAATGAAGGATGTAAATCCATATAACAGTGTACCTGCTCACCAGTACTGTATTTAAAAGCATTATTAATAATATTGGTGACAAGTTGGAATAGCTTAGTGCCATCAAGCTTAAGCAAGTCAGGTAACGTATCACTCACCGACACCGTGAGGGTTTTACCCGAAGTAGTATTGAAAGCTTGATAGTATTCCTGAATGCGACCAACATATTCTCTGAGGTTAATCGCATGCTGATCTAATGTGAGTTTTCCAACTTCAGCCTTACTGTAATTTAATGTGTTTTCAGCAACCGAATAAAGCAAATTTGCTGACCAGATCATTTTATCGACAATATGGCTTAGCTCCTGTTTTGATGTGCCCTGCTGCGCTCGCTCGGATGGTATTGAAAGAGTTTTCTTGAGCATCCGGCTATAACCAAGCAACGCATTTATTGGCGTACGGATCTCATGATTAATACTGGCCATTACCGCTAATTTCGAACGATTTTCACATTCGATGCGTTCAATAAGCTGTTGATGTTTCGCTTTAAAAAACCATAGTAGCGAAAATGCTAGCCCAAGAAGCGCAATCGATAGGATTATAACGAAAAGCTCAATCACTTCCGCTCGAGGTACCTGATAATAAACCTGTAAATTGAAACGGGTCTGATATTCGTTCAATGTAATAAACTGACGATCTGAATAGGCAAATAAGCGCCAAATCCCCGTTGCAGCAGGGATATCACAAAAAGCGCTTCGTAAAATTGAATGCTCGAACTGATACGTAATGCATATATCTTGCTCTTGATCGATACGCGTCAAAATCCTTTTTTGGGAAATGGCATAAATCAAATAAGGCATCTGAGGTTCATCAATCTTAACGGTCAAAAGGGTATAATTAATTAGCCTGGCGTGTAAACTCCCGTTGTCCATCATACTTAATGTTAATGATTTAAGTTCTGGTAAGACGGACGGATCAGAAATATACGCCAGTTCGAGTTCAGGGGTTAATGTGAAGGCAACGGCAGATTTAATCTTCAGCAAATCCTTAGCAAATACTTCAAATTCTTTTGTGGTCACCGCAGCGGAAGCATTAAAAAACGATCGCAATGCGTCTAACATAATACGGTGTTGTAAAAACATATCTTGGGATGATGAAAATACTGCCTGAGCTTTTTTTTGATAAACCGCTTTAAATTCATTAATTGAATGGGCAAGTGTTAAGCAAATAATAATCAGCGTAATAAATAACCCGGTAAGCAAGTACATGCTTGAAGTATATTTACTCCCCATTATCTTGCTCCTTTACGGCATTTAACAACAATTGGATCTGGGTGTTAAAAGCCGATACTGAAGCCAAATTTGAAACACACAACGTCTCATCCAAGCCGAGATAACTCGTCATCCCCAAAAACTCATGCCTAAGGTCAGAAAAACATTCTTCAGCGTTGAGTGACATAAGTTGCAGACTCATGCGTTCAAGCTCTATGAGTAAAGCTCGCCTTAACACTTGTTGCTGCGGCTGTTGATATTGCGCCAAAAAAACAGACAGCGCTTGCTTCACTTGGTGTTCAAGCCCATGATTATTCATGTATTAAACACTCACTTTGATAATGGCCTATCCAGTTAATAAGGTAACGACCTTCAATGGGTGGACTATACAAATATCCCTGTGCCACATCACAACCTAAGGCTGTCAAAATAGCGGCAATAGCGGCAGTTTCTACGCCTTCGGCAACCACTTTTACGTGCATCTTTTGCGCTAGGGCAATGGTCGACTCAACAATTAAATAATGTTGATGATTGATATCCATATCGGAGACAAAACTTTTATCAATTTTTATTTCTTTAAAAGGAATAGCATCAAGACGATCATAGGTCGAATAGCTTTTACCAAAATCATCCAGTGAAATATCAATATTATTAATAATGAGTCGGGCAATTGAATTAAGAACTCGATCTTGATTAATGATTTCCTGTGATTCAGTTAACTCTAAAATTAAGTGAATCCCCGTATGAGCACGACTAGACTCGATAATGTATTCAATTAATTCCTCACAAGTGAGATCATCTGCCGTAATATTGATTGATAATGAAAATGGGGTGAGTAGCGGCTGGCGTAGCCAACACTGCAACGCCTGAGAAATCACCATCCGCGAAAAAATACTGTTTAATCCCTGTTGATTGATTAAAGGCAAAAATACGTCGGGATAAATATAACCATGGTGGCGATCACATAAACGAGACAACACCTCAAAACCAGTAATTTCTTGGGTTTTTAAATTAATCTTTGGCTGGTAACAGAGGATCAACTGTTCATCCTTAAGTAACTGTTGAACGTTGATATTTGCATGTCGCTGACCTCGATGACGATGCGTAGTTGACTCAGGCACATCTTCGGTGTCGGTCGTCAGCAATGGCATTAAGATATCACTGGCATTGACAGGCTTTGCAAACACACCCAATAGGTTTAACCTGAGTGTATGAATAATACAGTCTACCAATTCAAGAGTTCGTTTATCGGAAGAACTGATCACGGCAATCGGAATCGACATCCACCGAGGCTCTGTCGCCAACATATTGATGACAGCAATACCATCACCCTGCTCCATCTTCAAATCGATAATGATGAGATCGAGTGATACATTTAACCCCATAATTAAATCAATCCCTTGATTGCCATTACTGGCTTCATAAATATTAATTTCATTTTCGGCTAAACATTTATTGATATCCGCTTTGAGCGTTTCTCGGATAAATTTTTGATCATCAATAATGAGTATATTCATATATTGGTCTCTAGCTGCATAAAGAAAATAGGATCGATTGTCTGAGACTTAGCCGAAGGAATAACTGATAATTTCAGCAAATTTCGATTAGCCATGACTTCGGTTCTACTGGCGAAAAAGGAATAATTCTTTATAGATCTATGATTGTTTTCTAAGGTTCTAATTTTAAAAATAGGTAACTTGAATTGGGAAAGCTTCCTTTTTAAGGATTCATCACAGATGCTGAAACTTAAGTACTTTATCGAACGACATAAAGCCATTTCATTCAGGTAGACAGACATCATATAGTTTTCAATATGAGGTGTGACACCAAAAGAAGAAAACACCATTAAGGTATCGGGGCTAGACTGACTGTTATGGCTAATGACCTCAAACAAATCCACTTCATCATTCATAAACTCGAGCGCAACCTTAGCGTGCGTACGGCAAAACAAACAATGCCCAACAATCTGCTCACCAAAACTAAATGCAACAACGAGCGATAATCCCAAAAAAAAGGGTTGCGATAATTGACAATTATTCAAACAAAGCCGAGGGTTACTCTCATACACCAGGCTCAACTGTAGTAAGGTCAAAAAGTTATCATGATGGTTATCAATAAATTCGACACGATAAGGTTTATTACGATAATAAGGATGTTCGCTACGTTCGACACTCGAATCAAATAAATTAATCGAGGCGAGTCCTTCACTAACAAAACTTTTATCCTGCCGATAAATATCAAATAATTCTGAACCAAAAATTTCTACAATTTCTGCCTGTTTTGCTAGCGATGGGATATTGACTCCTCGCTCCCAACGGCTAATCGTAATCGCATCTAACGCATCAAATAAACAACTTTTTTCCCTGAGTAAACAACATAAATCCTCCTGTGAAAGTTGATTTTCAGTGCGTGTGTGTTTTAAGAAATTGGAGAATGTCTGTGCACTTGTTTTGCTTTGATAGGAGATAGGTGTACAAATCATAGCGTGTTCCATCAGTCTTTTTTATTTTCTCAAGCAGCTCCATATATGTCTCAAGGTCAACATCATCTATTGGTTCTGGATACCTTAGGGTATAGATAATCCAGATACGTTGCTGTTCTTCCACAAAATAGAGACCAGTGATTTTCTCTTCTTGCATCACTTATACCTTTATAGATTTAGCCATATAACCATATTTTTGCTACGGTAATAGCAGTATAAGTGTCATCTTTTAAATAAGACCATGGCACTATTACAGTGTGTCATGGGAAAAAGTGTCTAGTGATCCATGCGGTAATATCTATTCGAACAAGCTATATTACTGACGATACAAATAGATACAGAAATCAAACATAGAATTGCAATGTTTTATTACCATTCAGTTAAATATCGGCCTCAAAGAAAATAAAGGCGTAATCGCTAACACCAGTATTTCGATAAGCAGACAACGACGGCAACTCATGCCGACTAACGAGACTAATTATCGAATCAAGGGGGCATGACAGTGAGGAAGGTACTGAAACCCTAAGCGGTTTTTTATTCTAAAATTTGCATAAATAAAAAGCTAACCTCGGGAATTTTGCTAAAGGATATGCACATTAGTGAATAGTAATTCAAAATAACCTATGCGCTTGGTGAGCAAAACCCCGCGTTAGGGGGTAAACGAGGCGAACCCATAGTGGAAATAAGCAGTAATTAACCACTCCAAGGTTTAGATGGATAGTGCTAATCACGGGCATCACTCAAGGATTAAGGCGCTTCCGTAGATGCTCTTCCCGCGCGGAGCCAAGAGACACAGCGTGCTTATTAAACGGGCTTCAACGGCAAAGTTTATTATCTTTAAGGATTTGTTTGTAACTCGCATATTGTGCGTGAAATCGCTATACTGCGCGGCCAAATTATCTTGGCCAAGACCTTGCTGGCATCAGCATGATTGTTGCAGCGGCATTTGTCAGCAACGCAGCCGGTTTAAGCCTTTTATTAAGACGTTACCCCTAGGACATACCCTTGATCTCTACCGCAAATATCACCATGCAATTCGGCCCCGAGCCATTATTTGAAAATATCTCGGCAAAATTTGGCAACGGCAACCGTTATGGTTTGATTGGCGCTAACGGCTGCGGCAAATCCACCTTTATGAAAATCTTAAGTGGCGCCCTCGCCCCGACATCGGGCAACGTGTCTATCACGCCGGGCTTAAAGGTCGGCACCCTAAGCCAAGATCAATTTGCCTTCGAGCAATACACGGTTATTGATGCAGTGATTATGGGTGATACCCAGCTGTGGAAAATCAAACAAGAACGGGACGCCATCTACGCCAAGCCAGATATGAGCGAAGAAGACGGTATGCGTGTAGGCGATCTTGAAAGCGAATTTGCCGAGATGGACGGTTACAGCGCCGAGAGCCGCGCGGGCGAAATCCTCATCGAAGCCGGTATCGAAGAGTCTTTCCACTACGGTCCTATGTCTCAGGTTGCGCCAGGCTGGAAACTGCGGGTGTTATTAGCCCAAGCGCTGTTTGCTAACCCTGATATCTTGCTACTCGACGAACCGACAAACAACTTAGATATTCATACCATTAGTTGGCTTGAAACTGAGCTGAATAAACGCAAATGTACCATGATCATCATCTCCCACGATAGGCATTTCCTTAATGCAGTGTGTACCCATATGGCGGATATCGATTACGGCGAACTGCGTATTTATCCCGGCAACTATGACTACTTTTTAGCGCAATCGGCATTGTTGCGTGAACAACTCTTAGCTGGCAACGCCAAAAAGAGCGCCGAGATTGAAGAATTACAGGACTTTGTTAACCGCTTTGGTGCCAACGCTTCTAAGGCAAAACAAGCCAGCTCGCGCGCCAAACGCATGGACAAAATTAAACTGGATGAAGTGAAATCCTCCAGCCGAATTACCCCATCGATTCGTTTCGCTGCTGGCAAGAAAATGCATCGTCAAGCCTTAGTGCTGGAAAATCTTGGCCATGGTTTTGATGGCGAAAACTTATTCGAAGGAGGTGATTTAATTCTCGAAGCTGGCGCAAAACTAGCAATTATTGGCGAGAACGGTGTGGGTAAAACCACCCTATTACGCTGTTTAGTCAATGAATTAATCCATAATGAAGGCACGATTAAGTGGTCCGAAAATGCCGCTATCGGCTATTGCCCACAGGACAGTACCAGCGATTTCGATAATGACTTGACTATTATTGAATGGATGGACCAATGGCGCCAACCCAAACATAACGATTTGATGGTACGCGCCATGTTAGGTCGTTTGCTGTTTACCGAAGATGATGCCAATAAAAAGGCTAAAAACTGCTCCGGCGGAGAGAAAAACCGTTTAATTTTCGGTAAGTTAATGATGCAAGATATCAACGTCATCATTATGGACGAACCGACTAACCATATGGATATGGAAGCAATTGAAGCGCTCAATAATGCCCTCAAAGATTTTGAAGGCACGCTGATTTTTGTCAGTCATGACCGCGAATTTGTTTCTTCGTTAGCGACTCGCATTATTGATATTCGTGATAGAAAATTGGTGAACTTTCAAGGGACGTTTGATGAGTATCTGGCAAACCTTGCCAGTGCGTAGCCCTACGGGTACTAGGTACTAAGCCTTTTTAAAGGCTTTATCCTTTGCCAATAAAAAAGACGCTTCACTCTACTCGAGATAAGCGTCTTTTTTATATCACCCTTTTTATATCACCCAGTGACTGACGACCTCATTCCGTCTTCGCTTCCACCAAAGCCGCAAGTTGCAGTAGTGACTCTTGCCAGCCTAAGTAACACATCTCCTCAGGAATGATCGCAGGAATGCCCTCCTGTACTATCTGCAAGCGGGTACCACAGGCTACCTCGGCAAGTTCAATTGTCACCTGCATCACCCCGGGTAGATTAGTATCATCAAATTGGTCGCTATGGCGGATAAGTGTATTAGGGATTAGCTCGGTATAAGTCACCTTAAAAGAATGACTGTACCCGGTCGCAAATTGGGTAAAACTCATGGAATACCCTGCACCGACAGCCAACTCAAACTCATGAATTGTCCCGACAAAGCCATAAGGTGGTAACCAACGTTCTAACGCCGCTTTATCGGTAAATGCTTTGTAGACTAACGCCGCTGGTGCACGCAACACCCTATGTAATCTCACTGTACCTCTGTTATCCGACATATCCTTATCCTTTAAAATGACGTTTAAGCACCGTGTCTAACATCAGTATTTAGCACGAGCAAAAAACAAGATTATAGTTGCTCGTGTAATTTCTATAGTTAAAATTCTCCATCTATTATTGCCTCCATCCCAGCCAATCTCTATTTAATTGACTGATCCCCCCTGGGTAAGAAGCGAGTATTTCGTCAACATTCTTAGTTCCACAACGCTGCGTACTAAGGTGCTCAAATAACCGCCTTAATAACTGTTTGCCATTTTTATGTTGAAACAAGAAGCGAACAAAACTGTGAGAATGTTGATAGAGCGCATCTTGCATCTGTCCTTGCCAATCTTGTTCTGATACAAGTAGCTCAACAAGCCCCATTGATAAATGAGCTTTATCATCTACAAAAACCATATTCGACTTGTTCCGAGTATTATTGTTAATAATTGATTCATATCGAGTATTTAACTCAACGGTTTCTAAGAATTCTGAAGATTCAAAGTACTCAGCAAGTCCTTCATTTA
Organism: Shewanella sp. MM_2022_3; assembly: GCF_022557375.1. NCBI lineage: Bacteria > Pseudomonadati > Pseudomonadota > Gammaproteobacteria > Alteromonadales > Shewanellaceae > Shewanella > Shewanella sp. MM_2022_3. Next base: position 180,538 of record NZ_JAKZGV010000002.1, on the reverse strand, counting down.
ACCAGCGAGGTATACCACCAAATTGTCCGGCATTGATTACATGAACACTCTCATGGATTGCAGTTCTAAATGCTTGGGCATCTTCACGATGCCATACTGCTGCTAGGTTATGTTGACCGGAATAAAATCCTTGGCTTGCACCTACTTGAGAAGCATAACGTGCCTTTAATTTGTTATAAGCGGACAGGTTTCCAGCCAACATTAAGTTGACTTTGATTGGATGAAGCTGACGTTTTGGTAAGTATTTTCGGTAAATACTATCAATGTCTTTAATCGTTGCATTAAGACGATCTCGAAAAAATGGTGGAGGAGTCGTAGCCAATGAATCAATTTTTAACTCAAAACTATATTGCGGCTCTGTGTAAAGTGTCAGCTGACTATTCTTAATTGCATGGCTACTATCAGAGAAATGTGTCAGCCCTTTTTCATCAACCCAAGTATATATTCTTCTTTGCTTAGCCTCTTCTCCCTGTTTTACTACCAAGTCATTACATCCATCAAAATCCATTTGGTGTGTTTCATTTTCCACAATCCGAGGTGTTATTTGACTGATTGTGGGCGGAACATCTGATGCAGTGCACCAATCCCATTGATAAGCAGCACAGTAGTGATGAACAGGCTTCATAATATTAGTCACTAGTTGGCTGGTCTCAATGCGGCTCCATCGACCTTGATAGTGAAAGTAATCGACTAGCAAAGCGATAATGGCCATTGAAAATAACGTTACAAAAATATGCTTTGTGCGGCTTTCCATTGCCACCACTCCCTAAGATTCAATGACGATTAAGCTCACGAGTGAACACATAAACCTTCTCTTCAATAGGCAAAAGTTCAATACCAAGATGTGTTGAAATAAGACATTATTTGATCAGTCAGCAAGCTACAACATCAAAATACACAACACTATAATATTCACTTAAGACTAAACAAAATATCCATCGAAAAAGACTTGTTTTGCCGCATTTTTTCTCCATTGGTTTACACTCATAAGGTACCCAACAAAACACAACTAAATGAATTGGGTTAATTAATCCTTAAGGGGTATTGCATACGCAGCACCGGTGCACCAGTTTATTCTGTAAATCCTTATCATGGTGATGGTTTTATGAGTCTTGAAGAATCCTTAGAACAACTCAAACGTCAGTACTTACATGCTTTGCCTGATAAAAAGAAACAAATCATTACGTTATGGATCTCACTACGGAAAAACTGGCAAGGACATATGCTGTCAGCCGTTTATCGCGAAGTGCATAATTTAAAAGGTTCCTGTGAAACCTTTGGCTTAATCGAGACCAAAGATCTAGTCGATAAGCTTGAGCTTCAATTGAAACATCTTCTCGACACCCCAGCACCAACGCTAAATGTGATCAAAGGCCTAGATACGCTTTTTCACCAGTTACTGCAAAATAATCAGCATTGTCAGCCTGCGGCCCCCGTGGTTGAGGCGCAAATGCAACAAAGCCCCTATAAACCCTCAAAGTCTCGCCATGAATACTGTATTGCCATCATCGAAGATGACAGTAATGTGGGCTTAATGATCACAAAACAACTACACGAGTTTGGTTTTAATGTGCAACATTTCTTAAATTTTACCGACTTTCTCAAGGTGCAATACTCAAGTCCATTCGATTTAATTTTATTAGATCTTATCTTGCCCGATTATACCGAAGAGGCACTATTCGAAGCTGCCACCGAATTTGAGAAAAATAATACTCGGGTATTTGTATTATCTTCTCGTGGCGATTTTGATATGCGTTTATTAGCGATTCGTGCCAATGTCAGCGAGTATTTTGTTAAACCGGCCGAAACAACATTGTTGGTTCGTAAAATTCATCAATGGCTCAAAATGTCCGATAAGCCTCCCCTCAAAGTGCTGTTAGTGGATGATCAGCAATCGATGGTGGATTATTTTTCGAGCTTGTTACGTAGCCATGGGTTAATGGTTAGAGGCATGACCAAACCCGAGCACGTCATGCCAACCCTGGAGCAATTTGAACCGGATTTATTTATCTTTGATCTCTATATGCCGGAGGTAAATGGCTTAGAACTGGCAAGAATGATCCGTCAGCTCGATAAATATACTTCAAGCCCTATTTTAGTGTTGAGCTCAGATGACACCATGCAAAATAAAGTCAGCATTATTCAGGCGGGATCCGATGATCTTATCTCTAAACAAACGGCCCCCAGCCTCTTTGTTACCCAAGTGATTTCCCGCGCGCAACGTGGCCATGATATACGCAGTTCTGCCAGCCGTGACAGTTTAACGGGCTTATTGAATCATACTCAAATCCTTGTTGCGGCTCGTCATAGTTTCAGCTTAGCCAAACGAGCAAACTCTTGCGTATGTATCGCGATGCTGGATCTAGATCACTTTAAGCAAGTGAATGATACTTATGGCCATTCAGGTGGTGATAAGGTTCTATTAGCTTTTTCGCACCTGTTACAACAGTCCCTACGCCCTGCGGATTTTATGGGGCGTTATGGCGGCGAGGAGTTTATGCTGGTCATACCTGACATGCCCGCACCGCTGGCGATTGCCAAAATTAATGCCATTCGCGAAAGCTTTAGCCATATTGTGTTTGTTGAAGAAGGCGCCGAATTTAAAGTCACATTGAGTGGTGGTTTGGCATTTTCAACCGAATGTCATCAGTTTCAAGAGTGTTTATTATTAGCGGATAAAAACTTGTATGAAGCCAAACGAAGCGGACGAAATTGTATTATCAATACTTTAGTTTAATGTATTACCTAGGGTAAAAATCAGTATGACCTAGTCTCGTTTTAATGATGCCAAATACTGGAGCAGTTTATCCCCTAATTGAGGCAATTCTACTATATGATGAATCGCGCCGCGTTTGATCGCCTCTTTAGGCATACCAAATACCACACAACTCTGCTCTCCTTGGGCAAAGGTTTTGCCACCTTGCTTATCTATCGCTTCCATCCCATCGGCCCCATCTTTACCCATACCAGTTAGGATCACAGCTGTCACATTCGCGCCTGCATATTGAGCCACTGAATGGAATAACACGTCCACCGATGGCCTATGCCCACTGACTTTGTCACCTTGGCTAAGCTTTGCTTTAAAACTCCCACCAACTTTGATGATTTCTAAGTGCTGATCCCCTGGTGCAATGTAGGCATAACAAGGTAATAACCGCTCCCCTTCCTCAGCTTGCTTTACATTAAGGCGAGTGAGTTTGTTTAGTCGTTCTGCAAAGGTACGGGTAAATCCGGCAGGCATATGTTGCGTAATCACAATTGGCGGCATAACCGCAGGAAATTGTTGTAAAAGATGCAAAATAGCCTCGGTCCCGCCAGTGGAAGCTCCAATAGCCACTAACTGGGTATTAACAGTACGTTGATTTAAGGCAGATTTTAAACTGGGTTTCAGCGTTATGGTCGGCGCAGGCAGGCTTTGCAACTTTGCCTTTGCCGCAGACTTAATTTTTTCGAGGATTAAATCCTGATATTCATTAAATCCCTGAGGTGAATCCAGCTTAGGCTTAGGAATAAAATCCACAGCTCCCAGAGCTAGTGCATTGAATGTCGCATCTGCGCCCTCTTCGGTTAAGGCAGAAATCATCACGACAGCTGTTGGTCTTGCCTTCATTAATCGATCTAAAAACGTGAGTCCATCAACCTTTGGCATTTCAATATCTAAGGTAATCACATCTGGCCGAAATTGATTCACCATATCCTTGGCCATATAGGCATCGACAGCCATGCCAACGAGACACAACTCAGGATCGGACTCGACCATCCTGCCCAACAGACTGCGGATTAAGGCTGAATCGTCTACCACTAATACCTTTATTGCCATCTGCTATTCACCAAAGAGTTCCACATCCCCACCACTCGGAAGATTTTTAATCCGTAAGCGGTATTCACTTTCCCTATCCATAATAGTGCTATTATGCATCGTCTTGATTTTTCTAACTTTAACTAATCCTGTTTCCGGGAAGAAGTACACTTTACGCGGGTAAATATCGAGTAAGTCCGCAGCGATGACGGGTATTTGCTCTATCTGCAAGTAATCCAACACAAATTCAGCATTACGCTCGCCAATATTGTGTAATGTTAATCCTGATAGCATGTTGCCACCACCAAACACCTTCGCTTCAATGAACTGCCGTCTTGCACCTAATTTCAATAAATCATTGATCAGCAACTCCATCGCATAGACACCATAACGCGCTGATTCAGCTAAAATACCATTTCCATGATTATCGCAACTGGGCAATAAAAAGTGATTCATGCCACCAATTTTCCGTTCGAGATCATATAAGCAAACGGCAATACACGACCCTAATACAGTCACAATTAAGTTACCCTCCCGAGTGGCATAATATTCACCCGGCATAATTTTCACGGCTTCACAATCAAACAAGTGATCAAAATACCGATTTGGCCCTAGGGCAGGATATTCAATATTCGGTCTTAGCACTCGTTTTTCCCTTTACGGCCTGATAAGTAGTTTGTCCTACAGGGGTGAGGATCTGTGGAAACATATTGAAATTTTCAGAATGTCCCGCGATATATAACCCCTCTTCCGTTAGTGACAGCACCATATGTTTTAAAATGGCTTCTTGAGTTGCTTTATCGAAATAAATCATTACATTTCGGCAAAAAATAATATCGACGGGGGTTTTAATCGACCAAAAAGAATCAACTAAGTTGATTCGAGTAAACTGCAACATTTGCTTTAATTCCGGGATCACACGGACTTGACCGAGTTTCGCCCCTTTACCCCGCTGAAAAAATAACGTTTTACGCTCATCGCTCACCGTCTCAATACGCTCTATCGGATAAATCCCCGTCTGCGCTTTTTTTAAGACGGCACTGTCAATATCTGACGCTATTATCTCAATCGGCGTATTAAATCGACCAAAATGCTCAGCGACGACCATAGCTATCGAATAAGGTTCTTCACCCGTGCTACTTGCAGCACACCAGATCCGTTTTGTGTGTGGATGAGTCTGTAAATAGCGTTTTAACACCTCAAAATGATGCGGCTCACGAAAGAACGCGGTTTGATTAGTCGTGAGTGCATTAATAAATTCCTGGTGTTCGCATTCATTCGCTTGTAAATACTCTAAATAAGCCGTAAATCCCGACAATTTCAGTACCCTAATTCGCCTCACTAATCGGCTATACACCATAGCGTCTTTACTGTCGGCTAATTTTATACCAGCGAACCGATACAGCAGGGTCTTCACCGCCTTAAAGTGAGCCAATGTAAACACATATTCCTTACCTAGCGGTCTGAGATCACTCAATCAAAAGTCTTCCCATTCATCTTGATCGACTTTATTTAACCTAGGCTTAGGCGTCATTGCTTTAGGTTTCGTGGACACTCGTGCTAATGAGGGGGTTTTAGTCGCTATTTTTTTAAGCTCAGAGGTGCGGCCAATTACGCTTGTTTCCTCATCGACTTTGAAATTTGCAACACTATCAGCTAGTTGCTGCGCCTGAGATTGCATACTTTCAGCTGCCGCAGCGGCTTCTTCGACTAACGCCGCATTTTGCTGCGTCATTTCATCCATTTGCACAACGGCTTTGCCTATTTCATCGATCCCAATCGCTTGCTCATTAGAGGCGGAGGCTATTTCCGCCATAATGTCGTTCACTCGTTTGATTGCAATGACAATTTCCTTCATGGTATCGCCGGATTTTCCGACGAGGCTATTGCCGCTCTCAATTTTACTGACCGAGTCAGAGATTAATGCCTTAATGTCTTTCGCTGCATTTGCAGAACGTTGAGCCAAGCTTCGCACTTCTGAGGCCACGACCGCAAACCCCCGCCCCTGCTCACCGGCTCTGGCTGCCTCGACCGCAGCATTGAGCGCCAATATATTGGTTTGAAAGGCAATACCATCGATCACGCCAATAATATCGGCAATTTTGCGCGCGGATTCGTTGATTGACGCCATGGTTTGCACGACTTGCTGGATAAGCTCTCCCCCATCTTCAGCCACATCGGCAGCTTTTGAAGCTAAGGCATTGGCTTGGCTGGCATTATCAGCATTTAATTTTACAGTTCCCGTTAACTCTTCCATGCTGGCGGAAGTTTCTTCGAGACTCGAGGCTTGCTCCTCTGTTCGACTGGACAGATCGGCATTGCCTTGAGCGATTTCAGTAGATGCGGTATTGATGGTATCAGCTGCTTTTTGAATATCTCTTATCATGTAAGAGAGCTTTTCAGCGGTTTGGTTTGAATAGTTTTTTAAATCATTAAAGGTGCCTTCATACTCGTTATAAATCCTCGTGGTCAAATCCCCTTCAGCCATGGCCATTAGCACACGAGCAACATCTTGTAATCCTCTATCAGAGGTTTCAATCAAAGCATTGAGGCTATTCGCTAACATTAAGAAAAAACCCTGCTTACTTTGACTATCAACACGTTGGGTAAAGTCTCCCGCAGCGGCTGCCCCAACGATCCGAGCAATTTCTTGTTCAACTTGTACTTCTTCAGTACGGTCGAGCCACTCAACAACTGTGCCTAACCGTTCACCTGACTTTGCAATAATCGGGCTTGCCGTTAGACGGAAATGACAACTCGCCACTTTGATCTGCGACTCATATTTACGATCGAGCTTGTCAAGCAGACTCGCTTGATGCGCCGGATTACGGTGGAAGATATCCATAGAACTACCGATGATCTTATCCACGGCGAAATGGGGTAAAACCTGGCGAATTTCACTTTCAGAGCGGCGTAACATGGCTTCAACTGAACGGTTCATATAAATAATGGTTCGATTGGCATCGGCGATCATCACATTGGTGCTTGTGTTATTGAGCGCTTCTAATATGCGTTGGGTTGCCCGTTCAGCTTCAATACTTTCAGTGCGGTCAATCCACTCAACACCAGTCCCTAAATGCTTATTATCACGGGAAATAATAGGTGTCAGTATCAATTTAAAGGTACGCTTACCAATGCTGATTTGTGCCGTATGTGGTTGTGTTAATCTTTCTAGCATATTGCGCTGATGAGCGGGATTAACATGGAAGATATCGATATTACTGCCAACGATCTTGGCAACGGAAAACTGGGGTAACTGTTTACGGATATCAGCCTCAGCCTCTGACAGCATATTCAGTACGGCTTTATTGGCGTAAATGATATTGCGCTCACTATCGGCAATCATGAAATTATTACCACTGTTATCGAGCAATTGGAAATAACGTTGGCGCTCTTCATCTCGACGTTGGCGCTCTTCGGTATTACCGAAAATATCTAAGATACCCATAGTGTTTACTCCTGCTCAGAAAGACTGTTTGTATCCATTAGCCCCAACTCATCACTGCTGATAAGAGCTTGAATATTGACCAAAATAATCATTTTTTCTTCAACGGTTGCGAGACCTTTGAGATAGCGACTATCAAAGGCAGCGCCAAATTGCGGGGCGGGTAAAATAGCTTCACTCGCCAGTTTAATGACATCTGAAACAGCATCGACCACGATGCCGACAATTCGGTCACAAACATTGAGCATAATCACTATCGTGAACTCATCATAAGTAGCTGTTCCGACATTAAATTTCATTCGTAAATCGACAATCGGTACGATATCACCACGCAGGTTAAGCACTCCTTTAATAAAACTGGGCGCATTGGCAATTTTTGTGACAGGCTCGTAACCTCTTATTTCTTTTACCGACATAATGTCCAATGCATAGTGTTCTTCACCCAGCACAAAACTTAAAAACTCTACTTCATCATGGGCACTAAATTCCGGTTTAGGGCCGAGCAATGTGCGACTTTCCATTAGCATGTCCTCAGTTAATGCTTAATATGCTGGGCCAGTGATTCCACATCGAGAATTAAAGCGACACTACCATCTCCCATGATGGTGGCTCCAGACACGCCAGGGATCCGACGATAATGTTTTTCAAGACTTTTAATCACAACCTGCTGCTGACCAACCAATGCATCAACAAACAATCCAAAACGTTTATTGTTGCTTTCAAGGAGCACCACAATGCCCTCTTCGGGACGCTTGGCAAACGGATCGATTTCCATCAATTGATGCAGGTTTAATAGGGGTAAATATTCTTCCCTGACTCGGATTAAACGCTCGTGAGCGAAGGACGTTAGCTGCTCATTATGGGGTTGTATTGATTCGATAATATGGACAAGCGGTAAAATATAGATTTGATTCCCCACACTCACACTCATCCCATCAACAATGGCTAAGGTCAGTGGCAATTGAATTTCAAAGGTAGCCCCATGACCCGCCACGGAATCGATATCGATTCGTCCGCCTAGTGCTTCAATATTTCGACGAACAACATCCATCCCGACACCACGGCCAGAAACATCAGTAATTTCCTTGGCGGTCGAAAATCCGGCGGTAAAAATCAGTTGCCAAATCAGTTTATCCGGCATGTTATCCGCAACTGGCATATTATTTTCTCGGGCTTTTTGTAAGATCCTCTCGCGATGTAATCCAGCACCATCATCGTGCACAGCAATGACAATACAGCCCCCCCGCTGACTTGCTTTAAGCGATAATTGGGCCGTTTCAGCTTTACCCAACGCACGCCTGACTTCTGGTTTTTCAATACCATGGTCTAAACTATTGCGTACTAGATGCGTGAGCGGATCGACCAGCTTTTCAATCATGCCCTTATCGATTTCCGTGTTGCCACCTTCGATCACGAGATTGACATTTTTGCCGAGTTGTTCTGATAAATCCCTGACTAATCGATGAAACCGGTTGAATACAAAGGAAACTGGCAACATTCGGACCGACATCACAGCCTCTTGCATCTCCCGCGTATTTCGCTCAAGTTCGACCAATGCAGTCTTAAGCCTTTCACCCAATTCACCCGACAGCTCATTACCAATGAGGGTCAACATTGACTGGGTAATAACCAATTCACCCGCAAGATTGACTAGGGTATCGATTTTGGAGGTTTCGACTCTTAATGTGGCATCTTGAGTGGTCGTGTTGACTTTTTTAGTCGCAACAGTTGTTTGTGGTGATGTGACCGCAGAAGCCACATGCTGATTTGATGCATTTGAAGTAACCAAATCTGTGGGTTCTGTTTTTTCGGTTTGCGTGACTTTGCCTGTATAACGAGGCACTTTAGCACCGGAATGATGACTAATAGGCTCTGCAATTGGCTCAATGATGGGATGTGCTGGATTAGTTTTAATCTGCACTAAAGCATCAATTTCACTGTCAATGCTTTCAGCTGTTAAAGACTCAAAGAAACCAAAACCTAAGTCATCGTCAGGCGCTGTACTAAGTTGCTGACTATTTGTGACCGTTTTGCTTAAATCATCAATACTAATTTCTTTCGCAATATACGCTTCATCAAAAAAACCAAAATCTTGATTTTCAATGGCTAAGGTTAATTTGACATCATCTTCAAAAAAACCAAAGCCGAGATCATTCTCGTCACAGGCCTTGGGTAAAACCGTTGCTGTGTGTGGCACTGCTGTTTGAATTGGCGAAGTGAACGTTTCGTTAGAATGGGTAATCGAAAAAGGCTCACCATTTAATGCTGCAATTAATTGATTTTTAGCAAATTCAACCTGTTGCCAATCAATTGGTGAATCTTCACGATACAAGCTAAGAATGTGGGATAGCGTGTCAACCGTCTTCAAAAGTAAATCAATGACCCCGGAAGATAACTCAAATGTACCCTTTCTCACTTTATCGAGTAGGTTTTCCATTACGTGAGTGACACTGGTGAGCGCCGTAAAGCCAAAAATACCACTGCCTCCCTTAATAGAGTGCGCCGCTCGAAAAATAGTATTTAACTCCTCGGGATCTGGCGACTGAAGATCGAGGGCAATAAGCAGTTGCTCCATGCTTTCAAGATGCTCATGGCTTTCTTCAAAAAAGACTTGATGAAACTCAGCCATATTAATGGACATATTGCCCCCGATACCTTCAACCCAGCACTTTGGCGGTTATTGCTAATAATTTTTGCGGGTCAAAAGGCTTAACCATCCATCCCGTTGCACCAACCGCTTTTCCTTGGGCTTTCATATCTTCTCCCGCTTCAGTGGTTAGCATTATGATTGGGGTTCGCATATATGCGGACATCCCTCGCAAAGATTTAATTAAGGTTAAACCATCCATTCTCGGCATATTTTGGTCAGTCAAAATAAAATCAAATCGCTGGCTACTACACAAATCGAGAGCCTCTTGGCCATCTTTAGCCAAAGTGACTAGATAGTTTGCTGATTTCAGCGTGGCTTCAACCATCTGTCGAATGGCAGCAGAATCATCAACAATTAATATTTTTTTACTCATGCCCTATTCCATAACCACTTTAGTGATATTACCGGGAGAAATTAATTCATAGTGTTTACATAATTTTTTCACCAGTGATAAGCCTCGTCCAGAAAGTTCAGGATAATTTGAAATCGATTTATCAAAACCAGTAAATCCTTTGCCACTATCAGACACAGTGATCAACAGTTCATACCTGTCATTCCACGTTATGCTCACTTTTACCCAATCATTTGAAGTAAGCCTATCTGCGCAGCCATCTCTTATACTATGGTACAATTCAAAGCCTTCAGGATCATTTTTTAGTCTAGAATCTAATTTTAGTACACCATGGTCGATAGCATTACTAAATAACTCGGCCACTACCGTAAATACTCTTTGACAAAAATATGTCGCAAAACCAAATGCTGATAAAAACTGGTTGAGCATACTCAAGTAATCCGCACTTAGTAGCATAGGTCCTGATATCTTGATATCCCAATCAAACTCTCCATTCTTATTTGATAATAAATGCCTAACATCTTGAGAACGATACCAGTCATGAAGACGCTGAAAATCAAGAGTGCAAACACTAATATCATCAACAATATGATTATCCAGAGAATTATTATCAAAATTTTCTTTAAAAAAATAAGGCAAGGAGTCTAACTTTTCATGAAACAGAGCATTAAGTCGCTCCATACCAAACTGAGAGTTATCAAATAATGGCTGTTCAATTAATCCATCGCTATATAGACATGCATATCCTTCGTGCGGCAAATCAATCTCAACAATGTCTGCAATAAATGTATTTGGCGGTAAAATTCCAAGCGCCATATTCGTTGACTTAAACACTTTATTTAGCCACGAATTATTATCTTGAGATTGATTATTATGTCTGAGGTGAAGAAAAACAGGCGGCATACCACCATTCCAAACATAAAGTTTATTACGAAATAAATCGGCTTCAAGAAGAATGCAGGCAACAAATCTATCATCTGGATTTTCGTAAAATAATTTTTCATTAAGCTCATAGATTAAGGTTACTAGTGAAAAGCACTTATAAACCATAGCTTTAAATGTACTTGCCACTCGCATGATAGGCATGGCAGCACTAAGACCGTGACCTGTTGAATCAGCTAGCATAATGAATAAATTACCGTTAGGTGAGACACTATTTAACAAAATATCGCCACTAAAATTCGCACTTGCTTGAGAAAATGACTTTATAAAGTCAAATTGGCTATTATCAACATTCACTAAATGCTCAAAAATATGACGAGCCAGTTGCTCTTCCCTTGCTTTTTCATAGAGCATTTTTTCGAGTTCAACACTTTGCTGCTTAACTTTTTCTTGCAATCTGATACGTGTTAATAAAATTTCAGCTTTATACCAAAACAATTCAACATTGATAGGTTTAACAACAAAATCCAATACCCCCATTTTAAAGCAATCTAAAAATGCCTGAGGTTCTTTCCTATCAGTTACAACGACAACTGGAATTTCCTTATTCAATTGACGAAGATTTTCTAGCAATGTCAACGCTGTACCATCGGACTGAAAGAAATTCACTAAAATCAAATCAATTCTGTTGATGGATATTTCAAAAAAAGCATCCTCAAGATTATCACAGATAATCACGTTATAACCTTTGCTATGAATAAAGTCACTGATAGACTGACTCACAACAGCATCATTATCGACAACCAATACAAAGTGATTAATTGCTGAGTGCTCTGACATAGCTAGGTTACTCGATGATATAAATTTTCTGCATGTTGGCGATGGTTAATATCTCCTCAGCTTGACCATGAGCTCCTTTTACTGATGTCGACATTCCCTTTTCTTGAGCTTTTCGATATAGCAGTACCATCATGCCTAACGCTGAACTATCAAGATATAACACTCGGCTAAAATCCAAAATAATATGATTAACGTCCTTAAGAGTTAAGATTTGTTGATAGTCTCGTGTAAAATTTTTGTGGTAATAAAAGTCAAATCGCTCTGGCAAGATAATGGTCTGAATGTTTGACATAATATAATATCCATTTAAAAGAGTTCGATTTCGCCACTCGTTATTTCATTCCTTGATACGGGATTATGTTTTTCATTTCGGTGCCGACTCATTTTTTCAGTCACGTCGTCACCGGTAATTCCAAACTCCTCATAAGACATAGCTGTGACTTGTTTGAGCGATTCTTTTAAATGATGTAATGCTTGATTGGTGTGTGACAAACTTTGCGAGGTTATATCACTAAATTGTAATCCCCTTATCGTATCTGAAATTGCTATTTCAAGTTCATGCGCAGATGAATCAATGCGCGCAATGACCTTAGAATCCTTTTCCGCCTTTACGATAATTTGTTTGAGTGCTGTATCAATATCTTTTTTTGCATCAATAATATAACTCATATCCTGTGCGGCAACTTTACTTACATGCTGGGTGAGTTGTTCAATCTGATTCTGAATAGATCTCAGTTGTTTTTGAATACTTTCACTAAATCCAGAACTGCGGTTAGACAATGCACGCACTTCATCCGCCACGACCGCAAAGCCTCTACCCGCTTCCCCCGCACGCGCCGCCTCAATCGCGGCATTTAAAGCGAGTAAGTTTGTTTGAGAAGATATTTGATCGATATCCTGTAAGGCCTTCATCGCCTGCGGCATGGATTCGTAAATAAGATTAACTTTCTCAAGCAATTCCATTGTTGAGGCAGACATTTCTATGGTGGATTGAATAAAGCGTTCTAACGTTTGCGACGTATTATTCGCAAATTGTTTCATCTGCTCGGAGTGAAATATCTCAGCATCATCAGTACTTTTTACTAGATCAGAGATAAATCCCGTTTGCTCAGTCATCAGCCGGCCTAAGCCATCAAAAGAATCTCCGAGTAAATTAACCGCATCTTCCTGAACCCGAAGGACATTATGGATATTATTTTCACATTCACTAACAGTCGCAATCGCCTCTTGGTATAAGCGTTGGTGCGTTTGCCAACCAAGAGCGACGCCATCCCGTTGTTCTACTTGAGATATGCTAGACACCACCGAAGATTGCTGCTGACGGTAAAATTGCCAACATAACATCACGGCAACCGCCAACACCGGACTGAGGAGCCAAAGGGTAATAGACCCCACCAAGTAACCTATTGCTATTGCAAAGACTGCGATGATGCCATCCATGTATCTCATAAACACTTCACAATAATTTATCCGTGTGTAAAAAGTAGTTTGAGATTCAGGGGTTTTCAAACAAATACGGAAAAATTTTACTTTGTTGAGGGCGTGTTGACATTTCTTGATTAGATTATCTTCGCTCTGGCAAGCTTATACTCTCGTAACACGTCGACTCAGATGACGAGAGGCAAGGAGTAGACGTTTGCCATCTGCTGCCTTGTAGCATTTGGCAACCAAAATCTCCGCAAAGCCCACAGGTTTTCGCTTCTGTAGTCAGAGATCTCGCTGTTACTAAAAATGTTTCATTAAAGATAAAAATATGATGTTTACCGCATTTAACTTAATGATTTACTAATAAACTTACCGCGCAATACCTGAATCAAAACTGTGCAGCCCCACGTGCGTAGGTTACACTGGCAGCGTCTTCGTCTGGGATGGGATCATTTATGAGTCAACGTACACTACATTCCTTATTTAAACCCACATCCGTTGCCATCATTGGCGCCTCTAATAGCGAGAAACGAGCAGGTAATGTGCTAATGAAAAACCTGCTATCCAGCGGGTTTTCTGGGCCCATCATGCCCGTTACGCCCAAATATCGCGCGGTTATGGGCGTGCTTGCCTATCCCAACATTGAAGCCTTACCGATAAAACCCGACCTCGCGGTGATTTGTACTCGTGCTAGCCGTGTACCCGCGATTGTCGAAACTCTCGCGCAATTTGGCTGTAAAGTGGCAATTATTATGGCTTCTGGGATGGCGCAGGAAGTCAACGATGATGGTGTAAGCTTACTCGACCTAGCTATGCAACATGCCAAACGTTATGGCATGCGAATCCTTGGTCCTAATAGTTTAGGGATGCTTTTACCGCCCTTAGGACTCAATGCTAGCCTTGCCCATGCGAGTGCCTTACCCGGCAAAATTGCGTTTGTATCCCAATCAGCGGCAATATGCACCACAGTGCTCGATTGGGCAAATAACAAAGGGATTGGCTTTTCGTCTTTTATTTCTCTTGGCGATGCCACTGATATTAACTTCGATGAACTGCTCGATTATCTCGGCCGCGATAGCCGTACCAGTGCCATTATGCTGTATATCGACTCAGTTAATGAGAAGCGCCATTTTCTCTCTGCTGCCCGAGCAGCCTCGCGTAATAAACCGATTTTAGTGATTAAATCGGGCCGCAGCGCCGAAGGCGTACGGGCCGCGAAACAACATACGGGCGGTATCGGTGGTAATGATGCTGTGTATGAAGCCGCCTTTAGGCGCGCGGGGATGCTGAGGGTAAATGATTTAATAGAACTTTTTGCCGCGGTTGAAAGCCTTGCCCACTCCAATCCACTGCAGGGAGAGCGATTAGGTATTATCAGTAATGGTGGCGGGCCCGCGGTATTAGCCGTCGATGAACTGATCCTCCGCGGCGGGAAATTAGCAGAATTATCCCCAGAAACGCTTGCTAAGCTTGACGCAGTACTGCCCTCGACGTGGTCGAAACAAAATCCGGTAGATATTATCGGTGATGCGAATGCTAGCCGCTATGCCAATGCGCTCTCCATCCTAATGGATAGTGAGGAATTAGATGCCATTTTAGTATTGCATTCGCCCTCAGCCCTTGGTGAAAGTGTCGAGATTGCCGATGCCTTAATTAAAGTTATCCATGCGCACCCGAAGAAAAACCGTTTAAATATCCTCACCAACTGGAGCGGTGAAGACTCGGCCTATCAAGCCCGCAAACGTTTTACCAAGGGCGGCATCTCCACCTATCGCACCCCCGAAGGTGCAGTAGGCGCCTTTATGCATATGGTGGAATATCGTCGCAATCAAAAACTGCTACAGGAAGTGCCGCAGTCGATCCCCGACAATATTCCGACCGATAGCCAAACAGCGCGAAAATTGCTGCAAGCGGCGCAGGCCAAGGGTAAAGCGGTACTCGAAACCCATGAAGCCAGCCCGATTTTGCGCGCCTATGGCCTCAATACAATCGACACTTGGTTTGTCAAAGATGCTGATGAGGCCGTCGCTATTGCCAATGAGGCGGGTTACCCCCTTGCGCTCAAGGTGCAATCACCCAATATTTTGCATAAATCCGATGTTCACGGGGTGATGCTTAATCTGACCTCGGAGGAAGACATTCGCCATGCCGCGAATGCAATTACCCAGCGGGTACATCAGGCCAATCCGGACGCCATTATCGAAGGCATGATAGTACAAAAGATGGCACTGACTGCAGGCGCGCAGGAAATCCGTGTCGCCGTGATAAGCGATCCCGTCTTTGGCCCAGCTATCTGTTTGGGTGAAGGCGGCTCAGAATGGGATCCGACTCAAGATGCAGCCGTTGCGCTTCCCCCACTGAATATGGCGCTGGCCCGTTATATGGTCATCCAAGCCCTAAAAACCCATAAGTTAAAAGATCGGCATTTGCCACTAGGGCTTGATATGAACGCCCTATGCGTGATGCTGACGCAAATATCCCATATAATTATCGACTGTCCAGAGATTGCGGCGCTGGATCTCAACCCTGTACTGGCGGCGGGGGAAAACATTACCCTGCTCGATGTGAATATCCGTCTACACGATGCCAATACGGATAATCCCTCTCGACTTGCCATCATGCCCTATCCCAAAGAGTTAGAAGAATTTGCCGAGCTAAAAAATGGCCTCAGAGTGATGCTTCGCCCCATTCTTCCCGAGGATGAGCCTAAACATTTGGCCTTTGATAACTCCCTCTCCGATGAGGACAGATATAAACGCTATTTTGGCGTACGCTCGAAAATGACCCACGAGGAAATGGCGGTATTGACTCAAATCGATTATGCCCGCGAAATGGCCTTTATCGCTACGGCCAAAGGGCCGGACGGTGATGACATTACCTTAGGCGCGGTAAGGGCCTCCATCGACCCCGATAATACCGAGGCAGAATTTGCTATGGCGGTACGGGGGGATCATCAAGGCATTGGGCTAGGTAAACTGCTGCTTGAAAAATTGATTAAATACTATCAAGCCAATGACACCCCTGTGCTTACAGGCTTTACCATGTTTGAAAACCGCAATATGGCAAGTCTTGCTAAAAGCCTAGGCTTTAAGGTGACCTTCGATATGGAAGAACATCTAATCAAAATGCATATGGACCTCAAAAGTAACAGCCCTGTCAATTCATGATATATCTAGGGTATGTTGACGTTTTAGGGTTGTTTTTGCAGCAATTTGGCGGGCGTTTATGCAAGGCAAAGTCCGTGTAGTTATTCTACATAAATGGACGATAATGCGGCAGAAACGCCCGCCAAATGCTGCCCCAAGGGTGCGTCAGGCAAGCCCTTGCTCTTACTTCCTGCCATAAGAGCCGCTCGTCATTTGAGTAGAATAACGACACAGCATTCCTCGTTTCGCGAGCACGTGCAGCCGGAACGAGCAACATTTAATCTTGAAACGTCAACACGCCCTAATGTCTTACAAATAATAAGTGCCGCTTATGCGGCACTTATTATTTGTGATGATCGCAGGTGACTCACATTATTGGTCCTGCCAAATCATTACCTGTGCGGGTTCACCATTGGTGCGGGTTGCACGGTACATCCCCTCGGTATTAAAGGGGGTAGCAACATTGCCTCGATGATCAACCGCAATCACCCCACCAGAACCGCCCGCCGTGATAAGACGTTGATTAATCACTTCATCCGCCGCTTGAATAATGGATTTTTGCTGGTATTTCACCTTAGCGCAGATATCGCCCGCCACTTGGTAGCGAATAAAAAACTCACCGTGACCCGTTGCAGATACAGCACAAACACCGTTTTCCGCATAAGTGCCCGCACCAATCACTGGCGAATCCCCGATCCGGCCAAAGCGCTTAGCCGTCATGCCGCCGGTGGATGTCCCCGCCGCTAAGTTACCGTTTTTGTCTAAAGCGACTGCGCCAACGGTGCCAAATTTATAATCGAGATCTTTCATCTCAATACCTGCAATTTGCTCGGACTTTTCAGCCGCCTGCAATTTTTGTCTGGCATCGAGTAATTGCTGATAACGGGCATCGCTATCAAAATGGCTGTTAGGTACCAGCGTAAAACCTTGAGTCAAGGCAAACTCCTCAGCGCCAGCGCCCGAGAGCATCACATGCTCGGACTTATTCATCACCGCTATAGCTAAATCGATAGGATTAGCAATATGGCGTACACCTGCCACAGCACCAGCATTCATGGTTTTACCATCCATGATAGAGGCATCTAACTCATGACCACCATCATAGGTTTAAACCGAACCGACGCCGGCGTTAAACAATGGGCTGTTTTCCAATACATTGATGGCTGTTTGTACGGCAAGTATGCTATCGCCGCCCTGTTCTAATATTTTTGAGCCCTTATCAACGGCTTCTTTTAGTTTATCTTTATAGGCTTGTCGCAGTTCAGGCGTGAGATTAGCTTTAGAAATCGTGCCTGCGCCACCGTGGATCGCAATGGCAAAAGGTTTTTCATTTGCTTGGGTATTTTGTGACATAAAAAGTGCACTCGAGAGAATTAAACTAAAGGTGGCTAATTTTATTTTCATTATTTACATCCCCTTAAACAGTAACGTCCTTTGTAACCATTTCAATGACTAATTTCAATCATCTCCTTGCCTGTTAACGCTATTCTGGCGACAATGAAGTCACATCACAGGGACTATAAAGTGCAGCGATTCTTGCAAATTACCTCATTATCTTTTCGTCTTCATTTGCTACTGAGTCTAAGTTTAGTGGCATCAGCGACTATGGCCGCTGATAACTTTTTAACGCTTTCAGTCAATGGGGTCGACGAAGCCCTGAAGCGTAATATTCTCGCCCACTTAGGTGCAATGCCTGACTCCGAAGTGCAGCGCCGAGCCTTCTTATTTAATGTGGAAGACAATGTTACCACCGCCCTAGAGTCTATGGGGTATTACCATGGAGAGTTGGAGGAACATTTAGTCGAGAAAGAGAAAGGTCCTTGGGAACTCAAGCTTACGGTCAATGCAGGTGAACCGGTTAAAATTCAATGGGTCGATATTAATTTTTCAGGCGAAATGCTTGACGACCGAGCCTTCGACAAATGGCTTGCTGAGGTGAATATTAAGCCCGGTGATACGCTCAACCACGGCATATATTCGGATGTCAAATCTCAACTGGTGACGCTCGCCCTCGCGCGAGGCTATTTCGATGGCGAATTTACAGAATCACAGATTAACATCAACCGCGATTTAAACACAGCCCAAATCAGCCTGCATTTTAACTCTGGCGCACGTTACCATTTTGGCCAAGTCAGTTTTGAAGGTCACACCTTAGAGCCGGATATTCTCACCAAACTTATCCCCTTTAAGGAAGATGCGGCCTATTCGACTCGCAGAGTCAGCGCCCTTAACCGTCAATTGCTGGATACGGGTTATTTTTCCAATATTAAAGTGATCCCACAGCTCGATCAGGCAAAAGATAATCAACTGCCCGTCAAGGTAGAGTTGACCGATAAAGCCAGCCATTCCATCGAATTAGGCTTAGGTGGTGATATCGGCCAAAGCGCAGATAAGACCTTCGATCCTAGGGTGCGTGTTACTTGGCGAACCCCACAGATCAATAAATACGGCCATTCCCAAGAAACCAGTTTGGAGTGGTCGCCAGACAGACCCAAATTTTTGACCACTTATACCATTCCACTGACTCATCCTTTGGACGACCAACTGAAGATCCGTTTAGGCTTACTGCGGGATAAATATGGGGTTACACAAGTTTACGAGCCTGAAAATCGTGATTTTCGCAACACAGGGCAGCTAGAAGCGACCAAGTATTTACTCGGTCTACTAAGACAGCAACGGCTGGAAAATCAATGGCTCATGAGCTATTCCCTCGATGCCATTCGTGAAGAATATACTCAGTCAGATATCGACTACAGCCCGAGTTTTTACCTAGCGGGGATTAACTTTTCTAAAACTACCCGTGGCGATAACACCCTCGATCCCAAATCCGGTTTTAGGCAAATATACAGCCTAGATTATGCCGATCCTTATCTAGGCTCAGAAACACGCCTTGCCCGCTTGCAGGCAAAATTTAAGTGGATTGACACCTTTTTTGATAACCACAGAATCGTGGCGCGTATGGATCTCGCCGCTAACCTTGCCAATGAAAATGAGTTAGCCTTGATCCCACCATCACTGCGTTACTTTGCAGGTGGTGACCAAACCATTCGCGGCTATGGCTACCAAGAGTTAGGCCCTTATCTGGACTATATCGATGCCGATGGCAAGGTCAATCGGGAGGTTATCGGTGGTCGTTACTTAATGGTTGGTAGTTTGGAATATCAATATTACGTTACACCAACATGGCGAGTTGCAACCTTTGTCGATGCGGGTAACGCTTTTGATAACAATCAGTTTGAGCCCGTTATCGCCGTAGGCGGTGGTATCCATTGGATATCCCCCATTGGCCCAATTAAGTTGGATTTAGGGGTAGGTTTGAAAGAAACAGACACTATCGACCGCTCATGGCGTATTCACTTAACCATGGGGACAGAATTATGAGTCAGCCCCCAATTCATGAGCCCAATACATCCGCTCAACATGAAAATCAAACGCATGAGCCACAAACTGTGGAACAAAACCCAACTTGTGTTCCGCCTAAAACCCTAAAGCTGCGCCTATGGCAAATATTTAAACTCTGTACGCGCATTATTGTTTACGTCCCCTTAACTTTCTTGGTGATGATGGCATTACTGCTGGGGACTGAAATTGGCTCACGGGTCAGTGTCGGCTTAGCCGATAAATTTGTGCCCGATCTGGCGCTCACCTACACCTCTGGCTCCTTAAATAAGGATCTCACCTTAGCCCACACCAGTTGGTCAATGGAAGGGATTAACGTTGAGCTCAAGAATTTACATTTGGCGTGGCAACCCACTTGTTTGCTACAAAAACAACTGTGTGTGAATGCTTTAACGGCGAGCCAAATCGATGTCAATATCGATACCGAGGCCTTAAGCTCAGGTTCCACTGAAGCCGACGTTACCCCCGAAAATGATGAGCCGAGTGAACTGGTTCTGCCCTTTGGGATAAAGCTCGACAGCGCTGAACTGAACAACATCAATATTGCGGTCGATAAGATGCGCTTTTCGGCCAATCATATTCAGACCGCCGCTACTTGGTTTGCCGAAGGACTGACAGTCGAGCAGCTTAGCAGTGAAGGCTTGGCTGTGTTAATTCCTACCGAAGACAGCCCTGTTCTAGACACACAGGCCACAGATCCTCAAGGCGCAAGTATTCAAGTCACAGATACTCAAATCACAGGCACACAAGTCACTGACACCAAGGCAGCCGAGACAGCTGCAACTGCAGCGGCGATAGCAAGTGCTAAAGCTTCAGCGGATAAGCCCATTGCTAATAAGGGATCTACGGCGCAAACGCCAGCGAATACTCAGGCTGAAAAGCAAATTGATAAAAACGCCGATAAGCAAACATCGACAGAGGAATGGGCACTTGCCCATTTACCGCAGGTGTTTATGCCTTTTCCGGTGGATGTAAAACAACTTAGCTTAGACAACAGCCGTTTGCAGATTGGGCCACGCGAAGATCTGTTTAGCCATATTGAGCTTCAGGGGCAATTTGCCAAGTATCAGTTAACCCTTGATAAACTGCAACTTGGCCACAGTTATGGAGATCTTTCTGTGGTGGGCCAACTCGCCCTCGAACAGGACTATCCGCTCGCACTTGAGGTTAAGGCCAATGTGACTCAGGTTGCCGAGTTGCCGGAGCTGACACATCAGCAATTAAGCCTCACGCTCAGCCAAAGTGTCGGACAACTCGGTATTCAAGCCCTTGCAAAAGGAGATGTCGATTTTAGTCTCAATGGGCAATTGACCCTGAAAGATCCCACGCTTCCCTACAAGGTCAAACTGGAGAAAGCCCGCGCGCAATGGCCGCTGCACAATTCAGAATATATTGTCAGCGATCTTAACCTCGACAGCCAAGGCTCCCTTAATCAACAAGCCGCGACGCTCAAAGGAAATGTCACCACACCTTTTCATAAAGTGTTAGCCATTAGCGGTGAACTCCATCATCAAGATGCGAAACTCGATATTAAGCAGTTTAATGCTAAGGGCGAGCTAGGTTCGATCGATGTGACCGGTGAACTAGATTACGCTAAGGCGATCAATTGGAAAGCCAAGGTATTGCTCGATAACCTGAAATTACAAGAAATCTCCCTGCCAGAAATGGCGCAGACGTCAGAATCAACGCCAAATAAAGACACGAAAACACCGAGCACAAATACCGATAAGGCGATGCCTGCCACTGCAAGCAGCAGCCTGCCAAACAGTTTAATCTCTGGACAATTACAGACCACGGGACGTTTGTTAGATAAACAGTGGCAAGTTGCTCTAACGGACACTCAACTGTCGGGCTCCTTGCAGGGATATCCATTTGATATCACCGCCGATGTCAGTATCAACGATAAACTGTATATCAGCGCCAAAGGGGTCAATGCCAAGGTACTGGGTTCCACCTTAACTTTAGCGGGAGAAACCAACAAAACCTGGAACATTGAGGGTAAGCTGCAAGTCCCCGATTTTGGTTTATGGCTGCCCCAAGCCAGCGGCCAATTGCAGGCCGATATCAATGTCACTGGGGATGAAAAACATCCACAGCTAGAGTTAACCGCGCAACTGGTCGATCTGGTGCACCAAAATATTAAGCTGAGGGAATCCACGCTCAAAGCCTACTATAAGCCTTTGGATGCACACGAATTTGCCCTATCGCTCAAGTCTAAGGCGCTACAACTCGGTTCACAGAATCTAGATACCGTCACCCTTGGCAGTAAAGGCGATATTCAAAACCAAAAACTGACACTAAGTGCCACTGGGGATTTGGGGCTCGAGCTTGGCGTGACCAGTCAATACGATATGAAAAAATCTCGACTACAAGCTCAAGTGAATAAAATTAACTTGGCAACCCCTGTTGGTCGCTGGGAAATAGATAAAGATATCCTTGTTGCATGGGATCAAAATACAACCAAAGGCAATGTCAGCCCCTTCTGTCTAGTCAACCCTAACAGTAAGATTTGTTTAGATAATCAAATCTCGCTAGGTAAAAAAGGCGAGGTGCAACTAAGTTATGCTGGTAATCTTGGTAAACTTTTAGCCCCAGTATTACCAAGCAATATGGATTGGGATGGTCGCTCTTCGCTATTGGCAAACTTTGCTTGGACCGCAGGGCGAAAACCCACGGCGAATATCGATTTTAACTTCGATCCCGGTAGCATCAAACTCAAGCGCGCCAAAAATCGCGAAGTCACCATTAAATATCAGCAACTTGCTTTAAAAGCTAACTTAGATGCCAAACGACTAATGTCGTCTATCAACTTTGAGTCACAGGACGTGGCAAGCTGGCAAAGTGAACTCACTGTTAACGTGACGCCTGACCGCGCGTTGTCGGGTTATGCCAATATCAAACAAATTAACCTTCAACCTCTTGGCGAATTTTTCCCACAGCTCAATACCCTAGAAGGCTTACTGACTAGCAAATTAAACTTTGCTGGTACCCTAGATGCCCCCGAAGTATCGGGTAATGTTTCGCTCACTCAAGGAGCTCTTGCACTGACAGCGAACCCTACCCTTATCAATAAAATTGATCTGTCGATGGATCTTGGCGGTCAGCAGGCATCCCTTAAAGGTCGCTGGATGATGGGCAATGGTTTAGGCCGAATTACGGGACAAATGCGTTGGCCTCAAGGGTTGTTTAGCGGAGAACTTGCCGTCAAAGGCGATAAACTGGCGGTGATCCAACCACCACTCGCACTCTTAGATGTATCGCCCGATCTCACGATTGCCTTTAGCAGCCAACAACTTGAAGTCAAAGGCGTAGTCGATGTTCCCTCGGGTAATATTAAGATAGTGCAACTGGCTGAGGGTGGTGTAGCCTTGTCAGAGGATGTCGTTTTCAATGACTCAATTGCCGCCGCGCAACCTAAAGCCAGCCCCTATGCCATTGTGGCCGACCTGAATATTAACGTTGGCAACGATCTTAAAATCGATGGTATGGGCCTCAAAGGTAAGCTACAGGGAACCTTAAAACTTCAGCAACAGGCGTTTCGCCCACCCCTGTTATTTGGAGATATTAAGGTCAAACAAGGCAACTATAAGTTTATGGGGCAAACGCTGAAAATCCGTACGGGTGAAGTGCAATTTGTGGGCCCACCTTCTGTCCCTAATTTAAATATTGAAGCAATTCGGGAAATAAAGAGCGAAGATTTGGTCGCGGGAGTGCGCGTCACTGGTACTCCCACTCGGCCGGTGGTCACCCTTTTCTCTAATCCGGCCAAGGAACAAGCCGAAATTCTGTCTTATATTATTAAAGGCAGCGGGTTCAACAGTACCAATAATGAGCAGAACAACTCCTTGATGATGGGAGCGGCGCTGGGACTCAGTGCTCAGGTTGGTGGCGGTGGCGCTATTAATAATATTGGAAATACAGCAGCGGGCATTATCGAAGAATTTGGTTTCTCTAACGTGCAACTCGATACTAATGATGAGGGCCGCGTTGCCATCAGTGGTTTTATCGGTGATAACCTTATGGTCAAATACGGTGTTGGCGTATTCAATCCTGGATATGAGATGACTGTCAGATATTACCTGTTATCCCAACTCTATCTTGAAACCGTATCCGGTACTTTAGGGCAATCCCTTGATATCTATTACAATTTTAATATCAAGTAGTGTTTGGCTAGCACACAGACACAATAGTGAGCTACATGCCGATGATGATATTGACGCTGTGCACAGGCAAAATGATTAAACACCAGCAATTGTTTGATGGTTAAAGTCACTTAACTTGCAAGCATCAGAGTTTGATGAGTGAAAAGCAGCCACAAAAAAAGCGCCATATAGGCGCTTTTTGCTTCAATTACGCAATTAAGCGTAAACGAAGTCAACGTGTTCAATGATTGGCTTGAACGCGTGGCGTTGCATAGCTTGTGCACGAACGCCTACTTCTTTGCCATCTAATACGATAGTCACTACAGAAGTATAGAAGTCAGCGTTAGCTTGAATGTTGATGATATCTTTGTGATCAAAAACAATAGAAACTGGCTCTTTGCCTGCGCCATAAATAACGGCAGGAACTTTACCTGCATGACGTAGGCGGCGGCTCGAACCTTTCCCTATTTCAGTGCGGGTTTGTGCTGGGATAGTGTAAGACATGTGTTTCTCACTTAAATTTAGAGTAAAAAATATCACCATTCTCGACCAATGGTGACTCATATAAAGCGCGCGCATACTAACACAGTTACTCAGCAGGTACAAGAACAGCCAGACTCTGAATGCAATGGGGTAATAATGGGATATCGTTATCAATTAACAAGAGTATTTATTGAATTGGGAAACTTGTTCTAGCGCTGTTACATAGGCGAAACACCTTTGATCTGAATCGAAAAACACGCGATCTTGATCACACTTAAGCCATTCGATGCCTGTTAAGCTCGAGCAAATTTTGCCACTTCAGCCTTGTAAAACATGTGTCACGAGCTGTATTTATTGCAACAAGAAAATCGACTCTCCTGCCAATTAGCCCGTGAACTGGTCTCACTCATTAAAACTGTCCCCTATCAGCAGACCACGATAGAGTTAAAATTGCTGGAACTGCTCGCCTGCACACAACAAAAAAACCGCAGTTTACTCATGCTAATGCAGATCTGTGAATCACCGGCAGTTGAGAGCCAAAGACTAAGACAATTTAAGTTTTCACAAAGTCTGAATAAGCAGGTTAGTGATTGGCAGCAACACCGTGAGATGAATAAACTGGGACAAGTTTTTTTGCCGCTACTCGAGTATTACTTACAGGACATCCAAACGCTAGAGCTGCAATTTTATCAGCAGCTCTCATTAAACACTGAGCAAAAGATACAAACTACCAATGCCGCACAGGACCGCAGTCAACGTGCACAAAACCAGACTTAGGATAATAGCCTACGCCTCCTAGCTTAAGTGATAAAGCCGCATCTCTGATTGTCTTTAGTTTGACCCCAGGGATCGCAATATCCATTGCCATCCCTTGCATATGGTAACTTTTTTTAGCTACACCACCACTTTTACCTGCCAACATCGCATTGGTTTTTGGTGAGCGGTAACCAGAAATCACATGGATTTCATTATCAGTATTTAACGTCGTCTTAAGTGTATAAAGCAGATCAAATAAGCGTTTATCCATCGGTGCTGTTACATTTTGACGGTGATCTCGCAGCAAGTGGCTAAAATCGGCCAACACTTCACTCTGATAATGGCCATCGACCCAATAGCTGCCATTGTTATATTCACCCGTATGGCGATTATACAGGCTAAGCTCACGCACACCTTTGGTTGAACGGCTTGCTATCGCTTTGGAAGGAATTAAGGAACACAATGCCACACCACTGAGGCCTAACAACAACTGCCTACGGGCAGGACAAAGTAAGGTCACATCATCACCTTCTGTTCGTTTTTTGGACACTGAGAACGCAAATTATCGTGAATTGCCATCCAGATCAAGTCTTGATCGACATGCAAACAATCAGATTAAAAAATCCTTCAAAAGTTCAATCAATTAGAGCATGTTAAAAATCGTTGCCGAAACCACATAACTCAGCTCACTCTCCTGCTGGTAAATGTCATTCCGATATTGCACTTCCCCAGCGTCATCAAGCCATACCGTCCAATAGACAATAAATATGGGCAACTTATCAGACAAGGAAAACCATTGGGATTGGGTGATATCTGAACTTAATTTATCCCAAAGACGCTGATCATTGACTAAATGGTTCTTAAACCAGCGTGCTAATTCTTCAACCTTCTCGACCCGAATACAGCCCGATGATAAAGCTCTGTTAGCCTTTTTAAAGAGACTTGGCTCAGAAGTTCCATGCAAATACACACTAAAACTATTGTCGAAATGAAATTTATAGCGGCCTAAGGCATTTTTGGGGCCTGGCCGTTGCACCAACTGATAAGGAAAATGCGATGAAGCGAGTACTTGCCATTGTTCTGCAGAATGCTCGGCGCGCTTACCATCATAATCGTAAGCATCAAATTCTCGTTCAGTAAGATAATGCCCATCATGGCGAATATGCGGCAGGATATCACGTTGAATAATCGTGCGTGGCACTCGCCATTCAGGGTTCATCACAACACTGGAAATTTGACTTTTTAATAAAGGCGTTGGCCGCGATGCTTTACCGACAATCACTTTAGACTGTAAAGTCACCTTCCCTGCTTCAACTAACTGGAGCTCAAATGCTGGAATATTAACCAGTAGGTAGCGTGCTGGTAACTGTGGTGTCAATATCCACTGTCTCAGCATATTTTTCGCCAGTAACTTAGCCCGAGTATGGGGCGATTGGTTAAGCCAGAAAAGAGTTTGTTTCCCTATCACGCCGTCGGCCTGTAAGCCGTGTTGCTGCTGGAATTTCTTAATGGCTATCACTAGTTCATCGCGATAAATCATCCCATTACTCACCTCTTCAGCAGATTCGATAGTGAGTTCATTTGGCAGAAAGCCTAATACAAAAAGTCGCTTCGCAATTGGCAAAATCAAAGGACTTTGCTGCCCGGGATTTAGTTTTTCTTCCTGTGTTAACGTATCCCATGAAGTCATGTTCTCTAACTTCATGAGCTGTTTAAGCGTAAAGAGCACGGCTCGGTAATGAGTGTCCTGTTGAGTAAATACCTTACTGATACAAGGTTCAACACATTCCGCTTGCTGATCGAGGTAATACCAATAGCGTTCAAGTTGTTGGTGCATCTTAAGCAGTTCGGCTTGTTCATCAGTACTCAAGGGCCGATGTTGCCATTGGCTGAGTTTTTGATAATTAGCTCGAAATACCGGACTGACATCGGCAAGATCAAGCAACAATGTCTGATCGAGTAGTTGTGTAATAGAAATGTCTAGCTCTGTAGAACCATGTGTTAGTTCGGTAGACTCAGCGGCTTGTGGTGCACTCGAAACGAATGTAAACACCATCAACAGCGCTTTTAAATACCATTGAAATGTGCAACACCCCAAGCGATAACATCGCGCAAAACGAGTCACAGACACCATAGACATCTCCCTTTGACAACAGTAACTTAGGTAGGTTAAGAGATGGATAAATGCAATCAATACAGCAAAAAATAAAATGCCTAATCTCAAACTGCACTTTGGCGCTGAAAACAAGGCAAATGTAGGCGCAAAAAAACGAGCCTATAGCAAGTCAATTCAATCCGTAAGTCGTGCAACGAATTGTTTGCGATACATTTATTATCCAGAGCGAGATTAGTATTAAGATCACTATAGCTGAAGCTGTTCGTAAAATGCAGCTCACTATCGACCTAAAACAAAAATGCCACTGATCATCAGTGGCATTTTTACTATTTAGCGTAATAGAAAGTAATTAACAGAAGGAGACCAGATCCTCTGGCACAAACTGTTCTGGTAGTTTTTGCAAACTCCGCAGCATTAGCGGATTAGCCAGCACTAAAGCCATTTCCTGGCGATTAAAGAGTGCTAAGGCACTTTGCTGACACTGTGCTTCATGTACTTTGACGTGCACAATGGCTTCAACTGGTTCAATCGGCGTTCCGGCGGCACGTAGTGGCTGTTTATCAACCATGGCTAAGTGAAGCTCCATCAGCGCAGGGTCTTTCAGCAATTGCGCTAATGTCCAAGGCTGTTCAATATGCGCTTGGTAAGCCGCACGCGCTTCTTGTGCCCTAATACAAATAGGCGCAGGACTGCGTTCTTCTGGAGTGGCGAGGATCCCAATACGTTTGAAAAACTCCCCAATTTTAATCGAACCGGTCCAAGCCGAAATGGGCACCGCTAACCACAAACCAATCAAGGCGGGGCTCATCCACGCGAGCAATGTTAAGGAGTCCAAAATCGCGGCATACCCCAACATCACACCTGCAAGCATATGCCAACGGTGGCGATAAATCAGGGTTAACCAAGGCATGCTACCATCGTCACGGCGCTGTGGAGACCAACCACTATCACGTCCCATCAGAATCGACATTACCGCACCGCAGTGGATGAACATCATGATTGGCGCGATCAATGCTGAGAGAATGACTTCAAATAACACACTGAGCATCGCTTTAATGCGCCCGCCTACGCTGCGGGCAAATTTGCCATCTTTTAACAGCAACAACACGCCAAAGATCTTCGGTCCAAATAACACCACCATAGTGATATAGAACAGTCTCAATGCCCTATCCGAGTCCATGATTGGCCACGTTGGGAATAATGAGAACTGATCGGTGAAGTACTCTGGACGAATAAAGTGGGCCTGCAAAGCGAGCATCAACCCCGTTAAAATCAATAACAACCAAAATGGCGAAGATAAATACGCCATAATACCCGTCATTAAGTGCAGGCGACTAACCCAATGCAACCCTTTAGTTGGCAGAATACGTGAGTGCTGCAAGTTACCCTGACACCAACGACGATCGCGTACCGCTAAGTCAACAATTGATGGAGGGCATTCCTCGTAGGAACCGGGTAAATCATATGCAATGACCACACTCCATCCGGCACGGCGGATCAATGCAGCTTCAACAAAGTCATGGCTTAGGATATGACCACCAAAAGGTGGCTTTCCCTTAAGATTAGGTAAACCCGCTGCGCCCATAAAGGCTTCAGTCCGGATAATAGCGTTATGGCCCCAGAAGTTACCTTCTTTTTGCACCCACCAACCAAGACCAGTACCGATCACAGGACCATAAATGCGTGCAGCAAACTGCTGCAAACGCGCCATTAAGGTGGTGCCATTGATCAGTGATGGAATCGTTTGAATAAGACCCGCATCAGGATCAGCCTGCATCCGCTGCGCTAACCCCGTGATAGTGGATGACTCCATCAAACTGTCAGCGTCCAGGACCAGCAAGTGATCATAACGCGAGCCCCAACGACGGCAAAAGTCCGCTACGTTACCCGCTTTACGTGCGACGTTTTTACGGCGGCGACGATAATAAACACGAGAATGTTTATGGGTTTCTTGGCGAAGAACTAAAAACGCTTGTTCTTCTAACAGCGCAATTTCAGGATCGGTAGTATCACTTAAGATAAACCAATCAAACGCATGCCCATGACCAGTTTGCGATAATGCTTCAGCCATCACAGATACCGCTGAAAATACCCGGTCAGGAGATTCATTATAAGTAGGCATTAAAATCGCAGTGCGCGTGTGCAGCTCAGTTTGTGCAAGCTCGTTTGGTTTAGGCTTTTTCAACAGGAGGAAAAAGCCAGCAATACCACTACAAAACGCCAGTGCAATCCAGCAGAAGTTAATCGCAAATAACGCCAACATCAAATATTCGAGGGGAGTAATCCCTCCAATACTGAAAACTGCGCCCATTTCATAGATAGCAAAGGCCGATAGTAATAAGGCACCACCAACAACAAACACCCGACGGGAAACCCGTGAACGGACTCCATTTGCCACAGTGCTACGGCGTGGAAATCCTTCAGGCATTTGGGTTAAACTTTGGGGCTCCATAGCGCCTGGCCTTTCATTAGGCATAGCGCTACCACCCACGAGTACTTCAGTCTCAAGTACCGAATTCTCGGATACAGTCATATTATGTTGCTCCGTCATGGACCTTAAAGCGTCCAGCGATAGAGCCAGGTTTCAACCTGACGCGGTGTAGAGAACTTGAGTTCAGCACGCAATTCGATAAGGTCTTTATCTTCGGGCTCTAACTCAAACGCGAGGCGATAACCATTGTTTGCCGCATTACGCGCGATGACAACATTTGAAATTACTCCACCAGAAGATTCAACCTTCGCGAGTGGTAACTCATCAGGCATAGCGCCATTTAGATGATAATCAACGACAAACAAACGTCTAGGGGTCGCTTTAGCAATGTCAGCACGACCACTTGCAGTACGACTTACCACGACAGAATTGGTTTTCGCAACTGGTTCATCGCCCCAGCTCATGCGATAAGCGAAGTGATATTCGCTACCAGCAGGAATAGGCTGACGCGGCTTCCAGAAGCTCACAATATTATCATGAATTTCTGATTCTGTTGGAATTTCTGTCAGAACAACCGCACCTTGTCCCCAGTTGCCCACAGGCTCAATCCATAAACTTGGACGACGCTCATACTGGGCTTCAAGATCCTGATAAGAGGCATAGTTACGTTCACGCTGTATAAGACCAAAGCCTTGTGGTGAGTTATCAGAAAACGCACTCACCTGCAATTGACGTGGATTTGCCAATGGACGCCATAGGTGCTCACCGCGGCCGTTGAACATCAATAAACCGTCTGAATCATGGACTTCAGGTCTAAAGTCATCGGTATCGTGGCGACCGTTTAATGAATGCAGGAACATGCTGGTGCTAGGTGCTAGTCCAACTTTATTTAATTCGACACGAGGGAATAAGGTCGCTTCAACGTCGATTTGGGTGTTATCACCTGGACGTACCGAGAATCGGTATGCACCTGCAACACTCGGGCTATCGAGCAACGCATGTACCACGATCAGATTACTGTCGTAGGATGGACGTTCAACCCAAAAAGCGCGGAAAATCGGAAACTCTTCACCTTCTGGATCAGCAGTTTTTAATGCTAAACCACGGGCAGATAAACCATAAGAGTTACCTTTACCTAAGGCGCGGAAATAACTCGCGCCTTGGAACACCATCAGCTCGTCAAAAATGCCATTAGTGTTTAATTGGTTATGGATACGAAACCCTGAGTAGCCGATATCATCATTAGGTAATGCTTGAGAGATAACCTCACCCGCAGTGAAATACTTAGGCTCATAAGCTAAGTGGGTCGCTTGGTTTGCTTCAACGATGGCAATTTCAATTAAATCTTGAAAATAAAACCCGCGGTGGAACATTTGCATTTGAAACGGTAAACCTTGATCGCGCCAAATTGACGATACTGGGTTAAAACGAATATCGCGGTATTCATCATAGGTTAACTTAGCAAGACCAGCAGGCAGTGGATCTTTTAACACGACATAGGGCTTAGAGGCCAATTTACGCGCCAATTTCACCACAGTTTCACCATCAAAGGTGCCTGTTTTGGTGAATCTTACTTGCGTTTTGTTTGCAGGCTGAGCAGTTGCCTTGGGTGGACTCACCACGGGCGTGGTAGGTTTATTCTCAACAGGCTTGGTCTCATCAGCAAATGCAGTGCCCGAAAAGGCGAACGCCGCGCTAAGCGCCAGTGAGCAAATGAGTGAAGAAGGTTTAAACGATTGGCAACGCAACAAGCTAACCATAGGATAGGTAACCTAAAAATAAACTAAGAAATCAACGTTTTTTATATGTACAGTGACATTTTTTTATTGCGGTTTGAGCGAAAAAAAACACCGACTGTTACACATCGCGAAAGATATCAGAAGGAGTAAAAAACTCATAAATAAAGATGCAGTTAACTCCCTTTGCACAATACTATTTAGCAATATACTTATACTTTTAAAGAATATCAAATTCGAATTAACATACCAAATTGATCTTTAAAAGTTACAAAGGCTAATAAAGTGCTGCCAAGTTCGCAGAATGAACATAAAATCAGTTAGTTTTACAAACTGGCCACCGACAATAATCTTAGGTGATAGTCGCTAATATGCGAGCCTAAGCATACAAAAAGTGATTCAGAGAGAGACTTCATTGACTTACACTCTTAACACTATCGAGGCAAAAATAGGCTGACGACTAAACCTGTCTCTTCACGAGGAGTGATGGTTAGTTGGCCTTGGTGTAAGCCAATAATATGCTGACAAATGGATAATCCCAATCCCGCACCTATACCTTCATTTTCATTGACACGGTAAAAACGCTCGGTGGCATTCGCAATTTGCTCACTTGTCATCCCTTGACCACGGTCGGCGATCTTTATTTCAACGCCTGTGGTGGTTTGCGCTGCACTAATGCTAATTTCAGATTCTACTGGGCTGTATTTACAAGCATTTTCGATAATATTCTTTAAAACCACCAGCATATAAAAACGGTCACACATAATGGATAATCCGGCATCCACGTCAATATTCCACTCATATTCAGTGATCAGGGGCATCAGTTGGTTGAGCGCATCCTCCACCATAGACAACAAGGTATGGGATTGCACATTCAACTCGGCAATCGAATCGACACGAGCGAGCAACAATAATTGTTCTACTGTATGGCTCATGTGCTTAACACCAGCATCAATCGCGGCAAGGTGGATATGCTGAGCAGGTTCATCTGCGACTAATCCCTCTAACCCCTGTTGATGTAACTTAATCACAGATAATGGCGTTTTTAACTCATGGGCGGCATCGGCACTGAAGCGGCGCTCTCTAGCAATGAAGTGTGCAATACTGCTGATATACTGATTGAGTGCCCGTCGAACTGGCACTAATTCCTTAGGCAATGACATAGCTAACGGAGTGAGATCGTTAGGTGAGCGTGCCATTAATTCCCGTTCAAGGGTTTTTAGCGGCCGAAATAGAATATAAAACAGTAAACTGACGATAAACAGGGTTAACGGTACCACAATTAATGGCACTATTACTGCGTTATGCATAATTTGCGAAACCAACTCTTGGCGCACTTCATCCTGCTGAGCCGTGATAATCCACACTTTATATTTAACAGAAAAAAAGCTGAACACATGCCACAGCTCCCCTTCGAATACTTTTTTACTATAGCCCTGCACAAATTTAGTGATCGGCTCGCGCCCAATATTGTCTGAAAAAACCAACGCCTGCCCCGCTTCACTCCAGATCTGAAACGCCAGTTTATGTTCATAGGCAAGCTTAAGTGCATCAGCCTTTTCAGCAAAGCTACTGACTTGACTGTCCGGAACGTGGAGAACTTGAGGCTGTGATTGGGGAAGCTTAAAATCGGCTTCTTCATGGTAGAACAACTCGAGCATTTTTGCGGTTTGCAACATTTGAGCATCAAATAATTCTTCAATTTGATGCTTCGCATCACGAGTGCTAAACCAGCTTGAAATCCCTACTGAAACCGAAATCCCCGAGAGCATTAGCAAGGTTAATAGCAAGCGTAAAGAGTACACATCCAGCACCTTGAGTCGATTCAACCCGTTATCCCCGTCGTTTGTATGAGTGTAAACCTGTCTTATAAAGCAGTTACTTCATACCGATAAACGTCGAGTTTGTCACTTAAATCCTTGCATAAATTGCAAGATGGCTAATTCAGTTCCGTAAGGGTGTAGCCAATTCCGCGCACGGTCTTAATTAACTCATTAGCTAATTTTTTACGTAAATGATGAATATGGACTTCGATTGAATTACTGCCCACCTCATCCCAGCCATAGGTGAGCTGTTCCAGCTGATTACGGGTTAACACTCGACCAGCCGACTGAGCAAGTTCAAGTAATAATTGAAATTCTCTGCGTGAAAGGGGCACATTTTGATCGCGAAAAATCACTTCTCGCGTGTTGAGATCAATACTTAATGCACCAATATTTAAACTGTTATGGTCTAGACCATATTGACGGCGCACAATTGCCCTTATACGTGCCGCCAACTCACGCACATCGAAGGGCTTACCTAAATAATCGTCGGCTCCGACATCTAGGCACTCCAATTTAGTATCAAAATCGGTATTCGCGGTCAGCACTATGGTGGGAATCGATACCCCCTGCGAACGCCATGTTTTAAGGAGTTCTTTACCATTACCGTCGGGAAGACCTAAATCAAGCACAATAGCGCTAAAGGTTTCATTTTTTATTCCCACTAACGCCTGCTGATAGCTACTTAAGTGATCCACCTGCATGCCCATTTTGGCAAGGTTGAGGCAAATTCCCTGGGCCAGTAATTCATTATCTTCCACTAACATGATACGCATGATGATGCCCTATCGAAAAAGACTAAACTGAACCGATTGCTCGGTTAAAAAGGCTTCTGCCTGCTCACCCTGCAACATTGCCATGGTGGCGAGCATTCCCGCGGTAACGCAATTGGGTCCAAGAACGGTCACCGACCGTGGCGCACCGCGCACAGGATATCCGGTTCGTGGATCAATGATATGCCCATAACGCCTGCCATCGACCTCAATAAAACGCCTTGTGTCACCACTCGTCGCTAAAGCACCTTGTGTAATAGCGAGCACTTTGGCTGCACAATCAAGGCGATGCGGATCTTCAATCCCCACCTGCCATGGGACTGAATGAGCTACAGGACAAGCAATATCACCGCCAAAATTCACTAATACCGAAATCTTAGGGTAGGATTCCGCCAGTTCATAGGCCACACTGTCAACCGCGTATTCTTTTGCAATCCCCCCCACATCAAGTTGCATACCCGTGGGGATTTTTAGCTCGTGTGAATTAAATTCAAGGCGTTCAAATCCCACTAAAGATCGCGCTGCGGCGATATCAGCCATTGTGGGCAGAGTAGCGTCCGGAGTAAAACGCCACACTTGCATCAATGGACAAGCAGAAATATCAAATAGTCCACCACTAAGCTCAAAGCATTGTTTCGCAAAGGATAAAAGTTGCCAGGTTTCTTCATCAATGGTCACTGGTTTGCCTTGAGCATGATTCAACTGCCACAGGTAATTACCTTCAATAAAACGGCTGTATTTTTGCTCGATGCGAGACGCCTCCCGAGCTGCCATATCGAGCATATCGTAGGCAATACTCTCATCATGACTGGCAATGAGTAGCTCGCATGGGCTGGCCATTGCCCTAAATTCCCCCAAGAATCCCCAATCACGGCGCAGGAGTCGATATGGCGCACTTGGAGAAAATGATGGCATTTCGCGTTCCTTATGGTGGTGCTTAATGTGGCTTCACCAATG
The DNA here is from genome assembly GCF_022557375.1 of Shewanella sp. MM_2022_3. Lineage (NCBI taxonomy): Bacteria > Pseudomonadati > Pseudomonadota > Gammaproteobacteria > Alteromonadales > Shewanellaceae > Shewanella > Shewanella sp. MM_2022_3. The sequence continues at coordinate 145,383 of NZ_JAKZGV010000002.1, read as the reverse complement.
ACAGGTTTAAATACAAGTCTTACATACAGGAACTGGGCAACTCAGTTGCCCAGTTCAAACCGTAATAACGTGAACTAATTAGCACAGTTTAGCTTTAAAAAGAATAACTAAACTGTGCAGTAATCGCCTTTTGAGTCGGGAACAGATCATAGTTTTGCAACTGACCAGGGAGCTCGGTGCCATTGTTTTTCGGATCTTGTTGATAGTATTCCAAGCGGTATGTCATCTCATGTCCGCCTGACAAACGGTGACCAAACTTAACCCCTACCGTATAGGCGCTCATATCCCCAATGCGGTAATCAGCACTAGCAAACTCAGGCAATGGTGACTCCGCCATCAAAAAAGGTTGATAGAAATTCACCGCAGCTTGTTGATAGTAACGAAGATGCAACTGACCATAAAAACTGCCACTGAAGTAATAACGATAATGGGTTTCTAAGGTGTGTGAAGTTAAATCCCAATCATCGGTAGTATAGCGATAGGAAAAATCGACCACTCCCGAATCGAGCGCGCCTTTAGTCATCATATAAAAACTGTGTTTTAAGCGTGAATCTGGACGATTCTCGTAGACGATATTCTCGGTCGTACCGTTATTGTCTACGACACTTAAGACTTTGTAGGGATCGGTTAAATAGCCACTGACACTCGATAAACCATAGTTTGCTTGCAATAACCAACGCTGATTAAGAATTTGAGTGATACCCAACATCAAATCAGCAGTTTGTTTATTATCGCTACTAGTTTGGCGAGTGGCATCAAATGCACTGCGATAAGCTTCATCGCTGGTAAAGTTATCGCGGATCGCCATCGTTGATAACGCTACAGGCCTGCCACCAACAGGGTCAACCACATCGAAGCTATATGAGGTGCCTAAAAACAGCGTAGTGTTGTCCTTATTAAAGCCACGCTCGACACCTGCATTAATCCCCATCGACATATAGTCGAATTCCTTAGAAGCATAAACACCGCCATTGACCTTCCAATCGGGATTCAGTACCTGCGACCAGTTCGCATTTGCCTGCACTCGAGTGTCGTGGAAAGTATCATCGAGCGGGGTTTCTCCCGCTGCTACGGTATATTGGCCATTGCCAGAAGGACGGGTAAAGGTTTGACTGTTACTTTGAGCGACAGCGCCCGATGCCGAGGCCCCCGTTAAGCTATCAACCACCAGCTTAAGGTCAAGTACACTGTCATCACCAAAGTTTTTCTGTGCCGTACCTATGGCTTCTATCGCTTGAACTCTGTCCTGTTCACCGTAATACATGAGTGCGGCATCAACTTTCCAGTCATCGATATTTTTCGCCAGCTCGGTTGCGTGACCATTGGACGCGAACAACCCACAACTGGCTAAGGCTAACGCGCTAGCGATCTGTTTTGTCTGCGGTTTTAGTTGCACAATTTGCGAGTCATTTTTGTCTAACTTATTGTTCTTATTTGTCATGGCTGACAACACCTTTATGTCACTGAAGCTTATTTAGACGAAAACCTAAGGTATTAACGATTATTAAATTAAGGTTTAGTTACAACCGCATCCACCACCAGCAAAAGCTCGGCCACCACTACTACCTTCTTTACTGAAGTAAATATGATCATCTAACGCCTGATCTAACTTTTCGCTATCAAGCGCCATATCACTACGCGCAAACTGCCCTCTTTCCCAAGGCTCAACCCCTAAGCTTGAACAACCACTCACTCCTAGCATCACTAACGAGACAGCAACTAATGTGATTTTGCGCATAGATCACTCCTTCAAAAGATTCACCAGTTCTTGTTCATAATCGGCAATATTGTCTTGGTAAAAACCGACATGCTGATTTACTAACTTGCCTTGGCGATTAAAGATAAAACTACTGGGCATACCCAATAAATCGAAGCTACGTGCGACATCGCCTTCAGGATTAAAGCGCACCGTAAATTGGGCTGGTACTTGCTTTAAAAATGCATCGGCAAGGGCTTTGTCGGTATCAAGGTTAATGGCTACCACCGCTAACCCTTGATCTTGATACTTTTGCTGCATGGTATTCATCCAAGGAAAAGACTTACGGCAGGGTCCACACCAAGAGGCCCAAAAATCGACGTAAACGACTTTTCCTTTAAATTCATTCAGTGAAACAGTTTGATTTTGTGCATCAAAGACAAGGTGTTCAAGTGAAGGAGCGGCAAGTACGCTTGCACTAAATAATCCGAGGAACAACACGAGTTTTTTCATAGGCTATCCATTTATCACAATACAGTTCGAATTTATTAACTGAATCTTAAGGTTTGCTTAAACTTAAAAAGAATAAATAAAGTCTTTATGCCACATGGACATCTGAGCCATCAATTGGTTGGAAAGTGAGCTCTAACGGCAAAAATGTTAAAAGTGAGACATTTTGTCCCATTAGCAAAATCGAAATTAGATCTGAATCATGTTAATTTAATGTCAAAATCAGTTTAATCACATCTCTGAAAAATTCTTGATATGCATCAATAATTTTCTAGTGCCTAGCGCCTAAACTGCATGTGTCAATTATGTAAACCCTTAACAATTTACATTCCAACAACAAAAGGTTGACCCATGGACACACATGCAGCCCTCTATGAACAGGGAAAGGCGCGCTTAGATGCGTTGCGCCAATTAGCTCCCCGTCAACAGCAAACATTACTCGATAAATTACAACAACATGGCATCACACGCCGTGACTTCATGAAATGGAGTGCGATGGTAACGGGTATGCTCGCCCTACCACTCCCCTTTAGTAACTTAGTTGCAGAGGCCGCCGAATTAGCCGACCGTGTACCCTTAATTTGGTTACATATGGCTGAATGTACTGGTTGCTCCGAATCCTTAGTTCGTGCCGACACCCCCAATCTAGATTCGCTGATCTTCGATCATATCTCCTTGGAATATCACGAAACCTTGATGGCAGCTGCGGGTTGGCAAGCAGAGGAAAACCTCGAGCACGCCTTAGAAACCTACAAGGGTCGCTACTTGCTCGCGGTAGAAGGCGCGATACCGACCGCCAATAACGGCAGCTTCTTGACCGTGGGCTGTAAAGGCCATACAGGCTTAGAAATTATCAAACATGCCGCCGAAGGCGCCGCAGCGATTATCTCTGTGGGCACCTGTGCATCCTTCGGTGGTGTACAAGCCGCCTACCCGAACCCCACAGGGGCTAAGGGCGTGCACGAAGTTGTGAGCAAACCTGTGATTAACTTAGGCGGTTGCCCACCAAGTGAAAAGAACATTGTCGGTACTTTGATGTACTTCATCATGTTCGGCAAATTACCTGCACTGGATATGTTCAATCGTCCAAAATGGGCTTATGGCGCACGGGTACATGATAACTGTGAACGTCGTGGCCGTTTTGATGCCGGTGAATTCGTTGAAGAATTTGGCGATCACGGTGCAAAAGAAGGCTACTGCCTCTACAAAGTGGGCTGTAAAGGACCTTATACCTATAACAACTGCCCCACTGAACGCTTCAATCACCATACCAGTTGGCCTGTGTTAGCTGGTCATGGTTGTATGGGCTGCTCAGAACCTAATTTCTGGGATGATATGGCTGACTTTGAGAAACCCCTTGGTCGTCAACTGCTCCATGGATTGGATGCAACCGCAGACACCGTCGGTGCGGTGATTTTAGGCGCGACAGTCGTTGGCATTGGAGCCCATGCTGTTGCCAGTATTTTTGCCAAGCCGCTGGAGGAATAACCCATGAGCAAGCGCGTTGTTATCGACCCTATCACCCGTATCGAGGGTCACTTACGTATCGAAGTTGAAGTTGATGAGAATAATGTCATCAACAAAGCATGGTCATCCTCTACGTTATGGCGTGGTATTGAAGTTATTCTCAAAGGCCGTACGCCTATGGACGTGGGCCTCATTGTGCAACGTATCTGTGGTGTATGTACTTATTCGCACTATCGCTGTGGTACCGAAGCGGTGGAAAATGCTTTAGGGATTCAAATTCCCTTGAATGCAAAGTATCTTCGCTCGCTGATGCAAACATCGCTCTATATGCATGACCATATAGTGCACTTCTATCATCTCCATGGCTTAGATTGGGTCGATGTGGTTTCAGCACTCAGTGCAGATCCCGCTAAGGCCGCCCAAGTCGCCCTCAAATATACCGATAAGCCTATCGCCGCTGGCGAAGGTGAATTAAGGGCTGTGCAAGAGCGCGTAAAAGGCTTTGTCGAAACAGGAAAACTTGGTCCATTCGCCAACGCTTATTGGGGTAATGGCACCTATAAGTTTACCCCTGAACAAAACCTGATTGCTCTATCTCACTACCTTAAAGCCCTTGAAGTACAAAGAGTTGCCGCCGAAATGCTTGCAATATTCGGCGGTAAACAGCCACATCCTCAATCATTAGTTGTCGGTGGCGTGACTTCTGTACGCGATATGTTGAGCCCTGCACGTCTGCAAGAATGGAAGCAAAAACACGCAATCGTAACAGACTTTATCCTGCGTGCTTATCAAGCCGATATCGTGATGGCAGCCGAAGCCTTTGGTACTGAGCCTAGCGTGCTAGGCGGCGTCAATGTTAAAAACTTCATGGCGACCCATGACTTTGTGCTCGCTAATGGCGAATATATGTTCGACCAAGGCGTGATTATGAATGGCGATTTAGCAGGTGTGAGTGATATTAACCCTGATCTTATCGCCGAAGATGTCAGCCACGCTTGGTACAATGCTGATGCGCCGCAACATCCGTATGATGGCACCACCATTCCAAACTATACTGGCTTTGTTGAGCGGGATACGGTTTACGGCAAACTGCCAACCTTAGATGGTGATGGTAAATACTCTTGGGTGAAATCACCTCGTTATCAAGGTGAACCTGTCGAAGTGGGCCCACTGTCTTGTTTATTAGTCAGTTATGCCCGTGGCAATAAAGTGGTGGTCGATGCCGTCAATGCTTTGCTGGCACGCACAGGTCTCCCAGTAGAAGCACTCTTCACTACCCTAGGCCGTACGGCTGCGCGGATGCTGCAAACCGTGATCGTCGCGCAGGAAGGTCTAAAAACCTTCGATGCCTTGTTAACAAACATTCAGTCAGATGAAACCACCTATGTGAAACCCCATATCGATCCAAGTAAAGAGTATGTGGGTCACGCCATGATTGAAGCGCCCCGCGGCATGCTAAGCCACTGGATCCGAATCAAAAATGGTGTCATTGAGAACTATCAAGCCGTGGTGCCTACTACCTGGAACGCAGGTCCCGTGGATGCTAATGGCAAGATTGGTCCCTATGAAGCCTCACTGATTGGTTTGAAACTGGAAGATCCCACTAAACCCCTTGAGGTGATACGTATTATTCACTCATTTGACCCTTGCATGGCGTGTTCTGTACACGTGATGGATTTTAAAGGTCAGGCATTGAGCGAGTTCCGTGTCAGCCCCAATGGTCAATAACAACGAGGGAGGGAACGCAACATGAACCATTCTGAAACCCGCATTCGGACACTGGTTTTTAGTCCTGCGATACGGATTTTCCACTGGTTACGGGCACTGACGATTTTAGTGCTGGTGATCACCGGATTCTATATTGCTTGGCCGTTTCTTGTGGCGCCCGAAAGTACGGATGTATTAGTACAAGGTTGGATCCGTTTTGCCCATTTGATCTGCGGTTTTATCTTAACCGCAGTCACCTTGGCTCGCTTCTACTTGTATTTTTTCAGTCGTAGCGATATCGAGCGACGCTCGTTTCGTGATGTGATGAGCATTAAGAGCTGGATTACCCAACTAAAATCTTACATTTGGATGGGACATTTACATAAAGCTGGCGTTTACGGGCCACTGCAATTTGTGACCTATGTAGCAATCTCCTTTGTTGCGCTTGTGATATGTATTACTGGTCTCGTACTGTATGCCAATGTCTACCATGAAGGTTTAGGTGGCATGCTTTGGAGCAGTGCAGCTTGGATCACCGCACAAATGGGTGGGCTGGCACAGGTGAGAATTTGGCACCACTACCTCACTTGGGCATTCGTTATCTTTGTGGTTATCCACGTCTATATGGCGGTTTGGTCAGGGATACGCTTCAAACATAACTCAGTTGACTCAATTGTCTCTGGTTACGACTACCCGAAACCAGACTCACACCACTAGGAGTCCAATGAAGATATTGCTACTGGGTATTGGCAATGTCCTGTACGCCGATGAAGGCATCGGCGTACATTTTGTCAATTACATCACTGAGAATTATCAGTTTACGCACGAGTCCCATCAGCTCGAGATGCTCGATGGCGGCACTTTAGCCCAGGGACTCATTCCGATTATTTGCCAATACGATTATTTGATCGTGGTCGATACTGTCAATGCCAATGGCGTCGAAGCGGGTGAGGTCTATTTCTTCGACTTTGATAAAGCCCCGCAGGAAATTGACTGGCAAGGCAGCGCCCATGAAGTCGAAATGCTACAAACCCTAAACATGATGGAAATGGTTGGCGACAGGCCAAAAACCTTTGTATTAGGTGTTACTCCAACCGTGCTTGAACCTATGACACTCGGCCTCACCCCCAAAGTTGCATCCGCAGTTCCTTTGATGGAGCGCACCCTGTTATCCCACTTAGCCTCCCTTGGATTCACTGCGACACGCATTGCCGATCATAGTATCGACTCGCTGATCCCCGACTCCTATAAACGTGGTGTCACTCTTGGTGAAAATATAGAAGATGAAAAACATCAGATTTGATTTTACCTGCTCACGTCAGGTGCCCTTATATGCGCATTTATGTAATCAATACCTAAATTATGATGTGCTGAATATTAGCATTGGTTGCGACAACCACAATGATTTTGGTCCACAAACCTATTTTATTGAAGCCCAAGGTGAGCAAGCGCCGCTAGAGCAACTGGCCGATGCGATTGCCGCTGACTTTTTAATGTCTGTTTGGTTGGTTGACTCAGGCATTAAAGTTATCGATGAGCCACAAGGCCAGCGTACCTTATTGGAGACTCACGATCCCCAAATGGATAAATCGGTTGCCGCTTTTTGCCAGCAATGTTATCCCCTGTTTGGCGATAATCAAGCGGCGCAATTTGGTGCCATTGATTTAACCTGTTCCTGTTGCCACGGTGAAACCCGCTTAACCCCTGCCCAAAAAGCCCTCACACTAACCGATCTTAAAGCCATGGCTGAGCAGTTAATAACCCAAGGCTCATTAGCGTTAAGCTGTGAAGGTATAGCGTTAAGCTTAGAACCGTTTGCTCGCGATGCCAGCAGACCACAACTGCTGATCTGTAATCCAAACACCTTAAATGCGCATTTTTGCTTAAAGGATCATCAAGTCGTTGCGCTATCCAGCATTGAAAAACCGCTTATTTGCGCAAGACCCATTCAAGATCACCAAAAACTGTTTGCGCCGCTATACGATATTTGTTTTGGCTATAGTCGCGTGGTAGCGGTCCTTAGCGAAATTTTGCGGCAAAAAGGAATTGATTGGGTTTATCTTCAAGGTCAGCACCATAGGCCCAAATTGGCTTGGATTGACGGTGCATGGGCCCAGTTGTCCCACCAAGATGGAGACAATGCTAATAACATCAGCAAACATTTCAATGCGCCGGAGCCGTTAAGGGAAGAAATTCGCTTTCTCGGTTTTAAAGCACAATGGCAAGCGCATAAAAAAACACGCTCACACCAAGGCACGCTTAGCGTACAAGTCTTATCCTCTGTAGAGAGTGAAACGAATTACGAAGGTGATCAAGAAGATCATACAATTACCGATGCAGCGCTCTTTGCTGCATTGCTAAATGGTAAATTTACCAGTCATAAGCAGGCCAAAAATGCGGCGGTGATTTACTTAAGCCATGATCATCCGAGCCAAATTGTCACCTGCGATAATAAAGGCGACACATCACTGTTTTTTGCCCTGCCTGAGCTGCCCGATAATGGATATGAGATTTTCCACAGGCTCGACAGCAGCCCGCAAAAAGCGGTGGCGCAGAAGTTTAAAACTCAGTTTCCTGATGACTACTTGAAACTGCTCAGCCTAAAACTCCACGGCAGACGCGATAATCTTCAGAGCCTATGGGCTATTGCCGCGATCTTGATTGGTTTGAATCCGCAGGAAGAAACCCAGACACAAGACTATTTGAGCGATGCTCTCATGGCAGCTGCCATGCGTTATCAGGGAGCGAATGCACCGCGCATCGACTACCCTCTCACCAAAGGCGAAGCCCATCGGAGCCTTAATTGGTGCAAAACCCTTGGCACACTACTGAGCTTTAGAGTGGCTGGCCACAGCGACCCAAGCCAACTGGCTTTTGCGATGCAGGACTCCCTCGCCGATTACCTTGCCAATTGGCTTGAGCATATAGACTTAAATATTGGAGTTCAGACAATTGCTTTAGCGGGCAATGAGTTAGCTAACGAAACACTCTGTAAACGCATGAGTTTACGCTTAGGAAAAAACTTCCCGTTACTGGTTAATCGTAGTCTCGACTTAGAGGGAGATAACCTTGCTGTAGGTGCGCTGTATGTTAAGCAGCGGCAATTAAACACCCTTGGATAAATACTTAACATTCATGTTTGCTCCAGAGATATCGCAACATTAGAGGATAGATTGTTATCTTCTAATGTTGCGAACAAACCTAAAAGAAGACTGAAATTGAAACAAGCAGCCTCATCCGCTAACCAACAGGATATGATTGAACGTCGCCAACTGCATATCACTGGCATAGTACAAGGCGTGGGCTTTCGGCCTTTTGTCTACCGCTGGGCAACCGATTTGCAACTCACTGGCACAGTACTCAATAATGCCAAGGGCGTGATGATAGAACTGCAAGGACCAAGCGCAAAACTGGATATTTTTATCCAAGAGTTAGCAACTAACCCGCCACCACTGGCACGTATCGACCATATAACCCATGGACAGCTAGCGGTAAAATTATCGGAGACACGCTTCGAGATTGTTCAAAGCGATAGCCAAAGTGATGAAACAAAAGACCCTAGCTTAGCAGCACTCGTTGCCGTGTCGGCCGACAAAAGTACCTGCCAGGATTGCCTCGACGATATGCGCAATCCACAGGATCGCCACTTTGGCTATGCCTTTACTAATTGCACCAATTGCGGCCCAAGATACACGATTATCAATGCCTTACCCTATGATCGCCATCATACCGCCATGGCAGATTTCGCTATGTGCCCCGATTGCGCCAAGGCCTATCAAGATCCATTAAATCGCAGATACCACGCTCAGCCAGTCAGTTGCCCCAAATGTGGCCCACACCTGAGTTTAAAAACACCTAAGGGTGAGCTAATCGCATTGACGCCCTTGCTCCACTCGCAAAACAACAGCATGGCGGTATTGGCCGCTGCGGCCAATAAGCTTGCACAAGGACACATCCTCGCCATAAAAGGGCTCGGCGGATTCCACTTGATGTGTGACGCGAGAAACAGCCACGCAGTGAGTCAACTACGGCAGCGAAAACAGCGTAAGGCGAAGCCGCTGGCGGTAATGATGCCGAGTATTGAAATGGCAAAACAGTACGTTACGGGCACGGAGGCGGAGTGGCAAACCTTAAGCTCGCCGGAACGGCCCATCGTATTGATGCAAGCGTTGGATGAGCATGACCTTAGCCCCGAAATCGCACCTAATATCCCCAAGCTGGGCGTATTTTTACCTTATACGCCACTGCACCACTTACTGCTTAGCCAATTTAATGGCCCGCTAGTGGCAACCAGCGCCAATGTGTCGGGCGAGCCCATTATCACCGATTGCGATGCGCTTATCAGCCAACTTGGGCATGTGGTGGATGCCATCGTCGATCATAACCGACCAATACTCAACGGCTGTGATGACAGTGTTGTGCAACTTATTCAACTGCCAAATGGCAATACGCCGCAGGTGCAAGTGCTGCGTCTAGCGCGGGGTTATGCGCCATTAAGTTTTCCATTAACAGCGCCACTAACACGCTCAATCCTCGCCGTGGGAGCACAGCAAAAAAATGCTATCGCTTTCGGATTTGGTGCAAATGTATTTTTAAGTCCGCATATTGGCGATCTTTTTAGTGTCAGTGCCGAGCAGTATTTCGAGCGCACCTTAGGCACCTTCGCCCGCCTGTATCATTTCAGTCCCGAGCTGATTGTCCATGATAAGCACCCAGACTACGCACCATCGCGCTGGGCAGAAGCGCAGCAACAAAAAAGCCTTGATACACAGAGTGGAGCCTCTGGTTCAATCCAAACCTTAAGCGTGCAACATCACCATGCCCACGTGCTTAGCGTCATGGCCATCAATCAATATCAAGATCCGGTATTAGGCTTTAGTTTTGACGGTACTGGTCTTGGCAATGATGGCAGTCTCTGGGGCGGTGAGGTGTTATTAACTAGGTTAGACAAAGCAGAGCGCTTAGCCCATTTTGAAGCCATCTCCCTACTGGGCGGTGAGCAAGCAATTAAACAGCCTGTGCGATTATTACTGGCACTGCTGTTTGAACAAATGAGTTTAGCGGCGGTACAAACCTTAGAGTTACCGATCCTAAAAAGCCTGACACCCTTAACGTTAAGCAATTTGCACAGGATCTGGCAAAGTGGCAATACGATTAAAAGCTCATCGGTTGGCCGATTATTTGATGCCCTCGCCTGCGCCTTAGGATTGATTGACACCACACAATTTGAAGGCCAAGCGGGCATGCTGATAGAAGCTGCAGCAAGACGCGCCGATAAACAACATCTACCGCCACTTATCCTCAATTTACCGCTGAGTTCATCAGAGGATGACCCTCAACAAATGCAAGTTTGGTGTAGTAGCCAACTGTTTAAACAGCTTATCGTGCACATCACTGATGCGCCACTTTCCTCCCAGAGGCAAAGCATTATCGCCCGCGCGTTTTTACATAGTCTTGGAGATGCTATTTGTAGTTATGCTGCGCGCTATCCATCACTGCCCATTGCGCTATGTGGCGGAGTATTTCAAAACCAATATCTGCTCGAATATTGCCTCAGTAAACTTCATCTCCAAGGCAATACCGTGCTCCCCAACAAACATATTCCCGTTAACGATGGCGGTATCGCCCTTGGCCAGCTTTGGTATGGAATTCATCAAGAGGCAATATAAAAACCACAAATAAACCGCTGCTATGACATATCTGCGTAGAGCTTGATATGCGCCGTGACCAAATGGCCAAAATCTGATTGATCAGGGTCAAAACGACCTAATAACCTGACGAACATCAAAGATTCCTTTAAGGATTTGTATCACACTTAACATTAGCGTAATCAAATTAACCCTATTCGATAGCATCACCATATTGTTCGGACAACAGCTCAAACCTGTGACGAGAACAAGGAGAATGACAAGATGTGTAAAGACTGCGGCTGCTCTCTACCCCGCCACTCTGCGATTCAACAAGGGCATGATCACCATACAGGTCATTCCCACGAACACAGCCATAAACATCAGGAATTGCATACCAATCCTCAGCTTAACGATAAAAAAACCTTGTCGGTGATCCATAAAATTCTCGATAAAAATGATGTAGAAGCTGCCCACAACCGTGCCCATTTCGAGGCTCACCATATTACCGCCTTCAATCTAATGAGTAGCCCAGGTAGCGGCAAAACGACCTTGCTTGAGCACTTAAAAGAGTACACAAAACTTAATTACGCCGTTATTGAAGGCGATTTAGAGACCTCCCGTGATGCTGACCGTTTAATCGCAAAGGGCATTACAGCCCATCAAATTCAAACCGGCAGTGCCTGCCACCTTGACGCCTTTATGGTGCATGGCGCTTTACATCACTTGCCGCTGGAAGGGTTAGATATTTGCTTTGTGGAAAACGTGGGCAACCTCGTCTGCCCCGCCAGTTATGATGTGGGCACCCATAAAAATATCGTGCTGCTCTCCGTTCCCGAAGGCGATGATAAGATTGAAAAATATCCAGTAATGTTCCGCCGTGCTGACCTGGTTCTGATCACAAAATGTGACCTATTACCCTACTTCGATTTCAGTGTCGACGAGGCCAAAGCCCAGCTTAAAAAACTCAATCCGGACACTCAAATACTCGAAGTCTCAATTAAAAATGGCGATTCCATGCATGCCGTCGCCGCTTGGCTAAATGAAAATCTGCGCCGAAACACTGTGGGAGAGCCACAATAATGTGCCTATCAATCCCCTCACAAGTGGTAGCAGTTGATAACGAGCGCCAATCTGTAACCGTCGATACCTTAGGCGTAAGACGCGATGTCAGCAGCCATCTTATGACTGAACCCTTGGCTATTGGTGATTATGTGCTCATTCATATCGGTTTTGTGATGAATAAAATTGATCGCAATGATGCTCTGCAAAGCCTTGAATTATATCAAGAGATAGTCGCAAAACTTGAAAATGAAACCACGCATTAAGCAACAGCCGCAGTTGTAAACGATCACAAACCACAGACGATACACTGCGACAAGGATTGAACATGCTTGAATTAAAACAACTTTATCAAGGCTTTCGCGATCCCCAAACCATTGCCTCGCTTGCAAAGGATATTGCCCAGGTCGCTCACTCACTCGATCAACAAATCAACATTATGGAAGTGTGTGGCGGCCATACCCACACCATAATGAAATACGGCTTACTGGATTTGCTGCCGGATAACATTGAGTTTATCCACGGCCCCGGTTGCCCTGTATGCATTATGCCTAAAGAGCGGATCGATCAAGCCGCAGTGCTTGCCCAGCAGGAAGATGTGATATTAGTGACGCTAGGCGATATGATCCGCGTCCCCGGCTCCCAAGGTTCACTTGCCAGTTTCAGAGCCAAAGGCTGTGATATTCGGCCTATCTATGACCCTTTAGACACGCTCAAAATTGCCCGTGATAATCCAAATAAAACCGTGGTGTTTTTCGCCATTGGATTTGAAACTTCCACCCCAATGACGGCAATATTGTTGCAACTGGCAGAGCAGGAAAAGCTGGCGAATTTGTTTTTTCATATCAACCATGTATTAGTCCCACCCGCAATTGATGCCGTGATGCACGATCCTAATGCGAGGGTCAATGCCTTTATTGGCCCAGCACACGTCAGCGTGATCAGTGGCGCCAAAATCTATCGCCCTGCCGTAGAGCAATACGGCACACCGGTAGTGGTCTCAGGTTTTGAGCCCGTGGATGTCATGGAGTCTATCCTGCGCATCGTGCGTCAAAAGGCCGCAGGCAAGGCAGAACTCGATATCCAATACAGCCGCGCTGTATCTGAGCAAGGTAATCTTGCCGCACAGGCAAAAGTTGAACAGTTTTTCCAGATCAGACCGCAATTTCGTTGGCGCGGGCTTGGACCAATCCCCAACTCTGCGCTGCAATTAAGGGATGAATACGCACACAGGGACGCAGAGCTGCGCTTTAAAGACAGATTGCCCGTCAAAGAAATTGATGATCATAAGGCTTGCCAGTGCGGCGATATTCTACGTGGACTCGCCAAACCGAAGGACTGCAAAGTCTTTGGCCGCGGCTGCAATCCCGAAACCCCTCTCGGTAGCTGCATGGTCAGCTCCGAAGGCGCTTGTAATGCTTATTACCGCTATCAAGGCATCGATAGCAAGGAGCAACATCATGGCTGATGTATCAACCAAAGAGAAAGCGATTCAACTCAGCCACGGTGGTGGCGGTAAAGAGATGAATAAACTCATCCGCGATCTGTTTTTTGCCGAATTCGATAACCCGATTTTGCGTAGCGAAGAAGACGCCGCAAAACTTGAATTACAGGGTGCGACAGCCTTTACGACGGACTCTTTCACCGTATCACCGTTGTTTTTTGCCGGTGGTGATATCGGTAAGCTGGCGATTGCTGGCACTGTTAACGATCTCGCCATGATGGGCGCTGAGCCTCAATATTTAAGCTGTAGCGTGATCATCGAAGAAGGTTTTTCGCTCAAAGACTTAACCACAATTGTACGCAGTATGGCCAAAGAGCTGAAACAAAGTGGGGCTAGAATTGTTTGTGGCGACACCAAAGTAGTACCTAAGGGCTGCGCCGATGGCTTATTTATCAATACTTCAGGCGTTGGGCGTATTTTACGTCCGAATATCTCGGCAGCAAATGTCGCGCCCGGTGATGCGATTATTGTCTCCCGTGATGTGGGCTGCCATGGCGCGGCTATTTTGATGGCGCGTGAGGGTCTTACCCTCGAGTCCACGCTACAAAGCGATTGTGCCACGCTCTGGCCAGTCGTGGAGCAATTGATCGCTGCTAATATTCCACTGCATGCTATGCGCGATGCCACCCGCGGCGGGCTCTCTGCCGTATTAAATGAATGGGCCGTTGCCGCCAATGTAGGCATCACAGTTAATGAGGCGAGCATCCCGGTTTGTGATGAGGTCAAAGGCTTGTGTGAACTCTATGGCTTTGAGCCAATGGATTTAGCCAATGAAGGCACCTTTATCTTGGCTGTTCCCAACGATATCGCCCTTGGTGCGTTGGAAATTATGCAACGATTTGGTCACTGCGAGCAGGCGGCCATCATCGGTACCGTCAGCGACGAACTTCCCGGAAAAGTGATCTTAAGAACGCCATGGAATACCAAACGTTACTTAGACTTGCCTCAAGGTGAACTGCTACCAAGGATTTGTTAATGCACGAGTATTCTATAGTAAGCGCCTTAATTGAACAGTGCGAACAACATGCGCGGGCAAATCAAGCAACTAAAATTACTCGGGTAGCAATCAAACTCGGCGTAATGAGCGGTGTCGAACCCACCCTACTTCAAACGGCGTTTGAGACCTTTAAACTCGATGGGATCTGCCGCGAAGCCGAGCTTTGCATGACACTACAGCCACTGGTGATCAAATGTGCAGATTGCCAACAAGAGTCGGTGCTCGGTGAGCGTTCAATCGTGTGCCCCGCCTGTAACAGTTATCATACGCGGGTATTAGAGGGTGAAGATATGCTGCTGATGCAGCTCGAAATGGAGCAAGCAGAGGATATTTAATCGATTATAAGCACGGCTTCAGTGATAAAAATGGCTTTAAGTCTACACACTTAAAGCCATTATTATTCGGGTTTACAATAAGCAATAAACGCTTACTGATAAATTGAGGCTTGCCCTTCAGGGCGAGTCTTTAGCAATCTTAGGAACCACATATACTGCTCTGGATAAGCGAGTATCACTTGCTCAACCGCTTTATTCAGTGCTAACGCCTCGTTTTCCTTACCGACCATGTCTTCGGCGGCAATGGCGGGCATCACAGTTAAATCAAACTGGCGTGAAGCTTGGTTATAACCAATTTTCACCGGCAGCACTTGGGCATTTCCCGCCTGAGCCAATCGGCCAACCACGGGTAATGTCGCTTTGACTGTGCCTAAAAACGGGGTAAATACACTCTGATCTGGGCCTAAATCCTCATCGGGCAGGTAGAAAAAGCTATTGTTCTGCTTAAGCTCTGCTAATAAGGCGCGAATTCCGGCCTCTCGCATATAAACGTGGCCACCACAACTGCTACGTACCCGATTATTAAACCAGTTAAATAACGCGTTTTTATGGGCCTTTGCCATAGTGACCATGGGCAAGTCGAGGTTTAACCTCAGCCCAGCATAATCAATAGGCCACACATGGGGCATGATAAATATCACCGGCTGCCCTACTGCTTGCGCCGCTTGTACATGCTCAAAGCCCATCAAATTCACACGGCGGCGTAAATGCGCCTTAGATCGTACCAACAGCTCACCTTGCGATAACAGCACTAATACGAAGTTCTGCACGTTGTCATCAATTAAGGCTTCTATTTCTGCGGCGGATTTTTCAGGGAAACACGCCTTTAAGTTCGCCCTGGCAATACTTATCGGCTTTTTCGCAATAGGCGCCACCAGTTTGGCCAAGGTTCTAGCAATAGGATCACGCAGCCACGCGGGCATGATCCCAAAAATCACTAATAGACCGATCGCCAACCAAGTAACCCAATATTTAGGGTGCAATAACGCCAGTTGAAAACGTCGGTCAAAATGTTTGGGCTGTCTTGACAAAGAAATCACCTCAGACAGTAGAAAAGCCATTCACCATAAAAAGAAAATAGTAAAGCCACTCACGAAGGAGTGGCTTTACTGTCGAACATCTAAAATTACTTGCCCGCGTTAGAAGCTTCTACGCGAGTTTTCAGTTTCTGGCCGGGACGGAAGGTCACGACACGGCGAGCGGAAATCGGGATATCCTCGCCTGTTTTTGGGTTCCTTCCCGGTCTTTGATTCTTATCCCTAAGGTCAAAGTTGCCAAAGCCAGATAACTTGACCTGCTCACCACTTTCAAGTGCGCCTCGAATTTCTTCAAAGAACGACTCAACCATCTCTTTGGCTACACGCTTGTTTATACCGAGTGTTTCAAAAAGATGTTCTGCCATTTCGGCTTTGGTAAGTGCCATACTTTAATCCCTCAACGATGCGTTGAACTCGGTCTTCAGGGCAGAAACAACTGAATCTACAGTTTCAGCGATCTCTTTTTCCTCAAGTGTACGAGTAGTGTCTTGTAATGTAAGTGCTATCGCCAAGCTCTTCTTGCCGGGCTCAACACCTTTACCTAAGTATACATCGAACAAGTTTATGCCAACCAACTGATTTTCGCCAACTTTTCTTATCAATTTCATTACATCGCCTGCAGATACACTTTCATCTACGACTACTGCGATGTCACGACGATTAGCCGGGAACTTAGATACAGCTTGGGCTAGCGGTAAACTGGTATGCAATAAAGCATCCAATTCCAACTCAAAAACGATGGTTTTACCATTGAGTCCAAAAGGCTTCTCCAAACTAGGATGGATAGCACCTATATGACCGATCACTCGATCATTTCTCAATATTTCAGCACATTGCCCTGGATGAAGAGCAGAATGCGTCGCTACTCTAAAGCTAAATTCTGATGCGGAAACTGTCAAGCCGATAATTGCTTCTAAATCACCTTTAAGGTCGAAAAAATCAACGGTTTTCGATTCCATTGACCAATGTTCGTCATTTTGAAGCCCTGTAATGACGCAACCGAGCATTGCTTGCTGTCTTACACCGGATTCTGCATGAATATCAGGAACAAAGCGCAGGCCAGTTTCAAAAAGTCTCACACGACCCTGTTGACGACTTTGGTTGTAGCCAACCGCAGTCAATAATCCAGTGAACATCGACAACCGCATGGCCGACATTTCGCTAGAAATCGGGTTCGGTAACACCATGGCTTGCTCACCTGGGTGAACCAGATTTTGCAGCTTAGGATCAACGAAACTGTAAGTCACAGCTTCTTGGAAACCACGGGCCACTAACAGCGAACGAACGCGCTTGAGGCTTAAGTCGGTTTCTTTATGATCAGACATCCGCAGTGACGCCACGGGCGCAACGTTTGGAATGTTGTTGTAACCGTAGATACGGGCAACTTCTTCGATTAAGTCTTCTTCAATCGCCATATCGAAGCGGTAAGTGGCGGTGGTGACCTGCCAGCTCCCCTCACCTGCAACGACGCCGAAACCTAAACGTTCGAGGATTTCAACCACGTCGCTATCGGGAACATGGTGACCCAGAATTTTATCTAACTTGCTGCGACGCAATAGAATTTGCGCAGGCTTTGGTAAGTCAGCGTCAGATTTGGCTTCAACCACAGGACCCGCTTCACCGCCGCAAATATCCAGCACTAAGCGAGTCGCACGGTCCATAACTTTGTGCTGCATCTCAGGGTCAACACCACGTTCGAAACGGTGTGATGAATCGGTATGCAGACCTAAACGGCGTGACTTACCCATAATCGCTAACGGCGCGAAGAACGCACATTCAAGCAGTATGTCTTGGGTAGTGTCGCTCACACCCGAATATTCACCGCCAAACACACCAGCAAGGGCTAATGGACGCGCATCGTCGGCAATCACTAGAGTGTCGTTTGGAATAGTCACTTCGCTGCCATCGAGCAGGGTGATTTTCTCTTCACCATTACCTAAACGCACTTGGATATCGCCAGTCAGTTTGGCAAGGTCGAAGGCGTGCATCGGTTGACCGAATTCAACCAACACAAAGTTAGTGATATCCACGATAGGATCGATTGAGCGGATACCACTGCGACGCAGTTTTTCCTGCATCCATAATGGCGTAGCCGCTTTCACGTTCACATTCTTCACCACACGACCTAAGTAGCGTGGGCAAGCTGCGGTTTCTTTGACATTAATAGCCACTTTGGCATCAGTGCTTGGCGTCACGGCTTGCCACTGTGGCTCGGTTACCGCTTGACGGTTTAACACGCCAACTTCACGGGCCAAACCTACCATACCTAAGCAATCGGCACGGTTAGCGGTTAAATCCACTTCAATCACGGCATCATCAAGTTGGAGATACTCACGTAAATCCTTGCCTAATGGTGCATCTAATGGCAGTTCGATAATGCCATCGCTATCGATATCAATACCCAGCTCGCTGTATGAACACAGCATACCTTCTGAAGGCATACCACGCAGCTTAGCCTTCTTAATTTTAAAATCGCCTGGCAGTACGGCACCGACCATTGCTACGGCCACTTTTAAGCCTTGACGGCAGTTAGGTGCGCCACAGACGATATCGATAAGCTCACCGCTGCCGACACTGACTTTAGTCACGCGCAGTTTGTCTGCATCTGGGTGCTGGCCACACTCGACCACTTCACCAATCACAACACCGCTAAACTCTGCAGCCACGGCATCAACGCCATCAACTTCGAGTCCAGCCATAGTGATCTGGTGGGATAATGCTTCACGGCTAACGGCAGGATTGACCCACTCACGAAGCCAAGATTCGCTAAATTTCATGCTATACAGCTCCGTTATTTAAATTGCTTCAGGAAACGCAGGTCGTTTTCGAAAAACGAACGTAGATCGTTTACGCCGTAACGCAGCATTGTTAAACGCTCAACACCCATACCAAAAGCAAAACCAGAGTATTTTTCTGGATCAATGCCAACACTACGGAGCACATTTGGGTGCACCATACCGCAGCCTAACACTTCTAACCATTTGCCGTTTTTACCCATTACGTCCACTTCGGCTGAAGGCTCAGTGAAGGGAAAGTAAGAAGGACGGAAACGCACCTGCAAATCTTCCTCGAAGAAGTTACGCAGGAAATCATGCAACACGCCTTTTAATTCGGCGAAGTTAACGTTTTCATCGACCAGCAAACCTTCCACTTGGTGGAACATTGGCGTGTGAGTTTGGTCGTAGTCGTTACGATACACACGACCTGGTGAAATAATCCGCAATGGCGGCTTTTCAGTTTCCATAGTACGAATTTGCACGCCCGAGGTTTGGGTACGCAGCATCAGCTTAGGATTAAAATAAAACGTATCGTGGTCGGCACGCGCTGGGTGGTGCTCAGAGATATTCAAGGCGTCGAAGTTATGGAAATCATCTTCGATTTCAGGGCCTTGTTTTACCGAAAACCCTAATTCCCCAAAAAAGGTTTCGATACGTTCAATGGTGCGCGTCACTGGGTGTAAACCACCGATTTCGATAGTGCGACCAGGTAGCGTCACATCAATCTTTTCGGCAATTAATTTGGCTTCTAGCTCTGCACTTCTCAGGACGTCGATGCGCTCAGTTAATTTCTGTTGAATGGCCTGTTTCGCATCATTGACCGCCTGACCAAAAGCGGGTTTTTCTTCAGGACTTAAGCTGCCCATCATTTTCATCATGTCGGTGATCTTACCTTTCTTACCTAGGTAATCGACACGGATATCATCCAGTGCTTTTAGATCACTGGCCTGGTCAATAATGACTAAGGCTTGTTCTACGATCTCAGTTAACTGCTGCATTTTCTCTTCCACTGCATAGTCGCGCTTGATAAACAAGTGCTATGGGCGCCAAACTTTCAGGCTATTTCGGTGCTCAGGTTATCGGGCGTTAATGCCAGACGCTTTGCTAGCTATAACGAAATAAAAGGAGAGAAATTTTACGCGAGCGAGCGGCATATTACTAGGGCTTATTCGGGGTTTTTATCATGCAAATTCATGTGTTATCCCAACAAACCTTCCAAGTTGATCGCCTTGGAAAGACATTTGTCGATTTTTACAGCAGTCACGTGATCACGCACTAACCACTGGCGACACATGTAACTAAACTGTAAACTTATGTTTGTACCTTGCCAAAATTGCTGCAAAACAAACAAAAATGCCGCAATTGGACAACAATAATACAAGCAACAGCTTACTAAGCAGAAAAACATAAAGTCTATGGCAAATCGACCGATATCCATTTGGTCACAGCCCAATTTATCGAGGCGCTAATGAAAGAAGTTAAATTTCGCTGGATAGATCAATACCTTATCCACATGACCTTAAAAACCAAATTTGCAATTCTCGCCCTAGTTCCGATGTTTATGATTGTGGGATTAGCGGTATTTTTAAATACTCAGTTTAGGGATACCCTGCTTGAAAGCCATTTGCATGGGCTCCAAGACACTTCCCAGAAAATCAATCAACTCGCCGCCCAGATTTCTAGCAAGCTACCCGAGCAAGAGCGCCAAAATTTACCTAATCAGCTGAGCCAAGGCTTACAGAATGTTCAGATTGTTACAGTTTCTGAGGCTGATAGCCGCGCACAAACCCTTGCGCGCAGCGGCGGTGGTATTGATACCAGCAGTTCACCTAATCGGGCTGTTAGCTCGGTTAATGATCAAAATATGCTGACCATCATTCCAGTCGATGATCGTCAACTTAACGCCCTTTTAGCCGATGACAATATCTTAGTCTACAGCCTGATGGCAGTACTGTTATTCGTGCTCTTCCTGTTTAGCTACTACATCTCTACCTTCGTTGGCGGTGCACTCTATACCACAGTCATGGCACTCAAACGTGCCGCTTCGGGGGATTTGACTGGCCGATTAAACTTCTTCGAAGTCAAAGATGAATTCAGCATCTTAGCTATCAGTATCGACACGCTAGTCGAGCGCCAGCACAACTTGGTGAAGCAGATAGCAGAATCCACCAGCAAGATCCGCGAAGTGGTTTCATCTTTTAGAAGTACGGCTCAGCAAGGACAAGCCCTTGCGGTCAATCAACGTCACCACCTCGACTCCTTAGCCACGGCGATGGAAGAAATGACCGCTGCGGTAAAAGAAGTGGCGCGCAACGCCGAGCAATCCTCCGCCGAAACCCAAGAGGCGAATCAACAGGTTAATGCGGGTTCTAAGGATATTGAAACCACAGTAAGCGCAATTGATGTGCTGTCGGATGAGATTTCTGCTGCATCAAATGCGGTCAATACCCTCAACGACAACGCCAGTAAGATTGATGAGGTGGTTTCGACCATTAATGCTATCTCGCAACAAACTAACCTACTCGCGTTAAATGCCGCGATTGAAGCGGCGCGTGCCGGCGAACAGGGTCGCGGTTTTGCGGTAGTGGCCGATGAGGTACGAACCCTCGCTGGCCGCACGCAAGCTGCAACGGTAGAAATTAAAGCCATGATTGAGTCGCTGCAACAAGGCACACGTAACCTCACTCAAGTGATGTCTCGCACCGTGAGTCAAGCAAGTGAAGGCAAACAGCATGTACTGCAAACGGGTAAAGATCTCGAGTCGATTGCCCACCATAGCAGCCGCGTGTTCGAAATGAGTGTGTTGATTGCCACGTCTGCGGAAGAACAATCGGCCGTAGCTAACGAAATCGCGACCAATCTGATGGAAATTCGCAATCAATCCCACGATGTCGAGCAATCGGCGAACCAATCGGTATCGGGTTGTGATGAGTTGCAAGCCACCGCGGGACAATTGGACCAGCTGATGGTGGGTTTAAAAATCTAATCGTTGAAGAGCTAAGCAACAAGGGAGCCAAGCACCCTTGTTGCTTAAATAACGAATCGTCATCTAGTTAATCCCTAATTAATTCATTTCTATAATTTAGAATTCCTAAATAAATTAAAATAAAATCTAAATTTTAAAATTTAGATTTGGATTATCGAATTTATCGCCCCCACAATAAAATCTTGATCATACTTTTAAACTAAAAAAGTATTCATCCATTCACCTTTGATAACGATCAACGTTTTGTCACCTTAAAAATCTATTATACATTCAAGAAGCCAAGTTAAATCTCAAAAAACTATTAATTTAAGCTTAATAAACTCTGTTAAGCCCTAATGTATTTCAGTACACATTAATAATAAAACAGCGGTATAAGTTTCAAGAGAAATACTAATTAGACATTTAAAAAAGCAATGTTTGCACATTGCTTATATTGCGCCACTAGCTCTTTATGATCGAATAAGAGCTTATTTGCTGGCTTAAGAATGATAATTTAACCCACAATAAAAGAAGGAAAATAACATGCTTAAAAAGATGATGCTCATGTGTGCACTGTGTTTCTCTACTAGTTTAATGGCGGCATCTCTTGCCGACAGCCATTCAGAAAGATCAGACTGTGAATCATGCCATAAGGATAAAACACCTTCTGCGGATTATGTTTTTGAAAATGAGCAATGTGTATCATGCCATGGCGAAATGAAAACACTCGCAGGTGAAGCTCATACTAAGCATGATGGCGTTTTAACATGCACAAATTGCCATATCGCTCATGAAGAAAAAGCACCTGCTGATGCCTGCAAAGCATGCCATTAACTCACTAAAAATCTAAAGCCAAAAGCCGAAGAATAACTTGTTTTGAATGGAACCATTTGGCAGGATGCCACTTGACCCACCTCCAAGGGTGTTTGCCATCTATTGCTCACAGGTGGCATTTTTTATCCCCATTTGTATCGCCTTAATGTATATCTAACAACTGAATACTTCGCTCATATTCCATAAAAATAAAACAAATTTAAGCATCCCAAGTAAACCATAAGACGAGTGTCAAGGTATTGTTCTCAAGAACGCCAAGGCTTTATCTAAATCACGGGTGCGCGCCATCGGCGGCAGGGAGTTTAAAAATGCCTGTCCGTAGGCGCGATTCACAATCCGATTATCACACAGGATTAATACGCCGCAGTCCTTTTCGTCACGGATCAAACGTCCAACCCCTTGTTTGAGCGCAATAATCGCCTGAGGTAATGACACTTGAGTAAAAGGATCGCCGCCCTGACGGCTAATATTGTCGGCGCGGGCACGGTAAAGCGGCTCATCGGGCGAGACAAACGGCAATTTATCAATAATCACGCAGCTTAATAACTTGCCACGCACATCTACCCCCTCCCAAAAACTGCTGGTGCCAAGTAATACCGCATTGCCCAGTTGGCGAAACTTTGTGAGCAAACTCTGTTTACCCGCTTGGCCCTGCACCAGCAACGGATATTGAGTCCGAGTTCGCAATGCCAACGCCGTTTGCTCAAGCATTTTATGGCTGGTAAACAAAATAAAGGTTCGCCCCTGCGCTGCCTCAATCGCTTTCACACATACATCGACTAACTGTTTGACTGCTTGCTGCTGATTCGCCACATTGCCCAGTTGCCTCGGCACACAAAATAACGCCTGACGCGGATAATCAAAGGGACTATCCAAAATATGCGCCTTGGCCTCACTGATCCCTAACTCCTTGGCAAAATGCGCTAAGCTGCGGTTTACTTGTAAGGTTGCCGAGGTAAAAATCCAACTGGTATTGGCCACAAATAACTGCTGACATTCGCGGGCAATATTAATCGGTGAAATCCGTAGCATCACAAAACGGCTACCAAATTCAACACTATAGGCAGCCTGTGGATTGTCACATAGGAAAAACTGATTGAGCTTATGGTTAAGATCAGCCAGTTTAACGGCAATATCATCTAATAACTCACTGCGCCCCACATGGGCGAGCAAGAGTTTTTGCAGCGCGGTTAACTCTGCGAGTAAATCCCATGATGCTAGCGCAATTGACTTATTGCCAAGCAGCATACGCCAATCCGACTCGGCAATAGAAAACAATCCATTATGCCAGTCACTCAATTTGGCTAAACAACGCTGACAAAATTGGGCAATCTGCCCCGTATCGCTGAGCTCAGTTTGATAAATCTGCAATAACTTTTGCAGATAATCATCGATAGTGCGACTCGAGGATTGCTGGCCAAAATAACTGACGCAGATATCCGGCAGTAAATGCGCTTCATCGAAGATCACCACATCGGGATCGGGTAATAATTCAGCAAAGCCTGTGTCCTTTAACACACTGTCTGCAAAGAATAAGTGATGATTCACGACGATGATTTTCGCATCCATCGCGCGGCTGCGAGCCTTACGGGTAAAACAGGCATCATAAAATTCGCAGCGCTGGCCAAGACAGGTCTCTTTGGTACTGACGACTAAGGGAAGCGCGGGAGAATGTTCAGGCACTGAGGTTAAGCCACCAATATCGCCGTCTTTACTCATGCCCGCCCATTGATTGATTTTGAGTAAATCATCCAACAATCGCGCCTCAATATGGCTGGCCTCCAGCATCTGCCTATCGAGTCGATATTGGCATAAATAGTTATTGCGGCCTTTTAATAGCGCAAGCTTGGGCGCAATTCCAAGCATAGATGTCAATGCGGGTAAATCCTTTAGAAACAATTGCTCCTGCAGGTTTTTACTGCCAGTACTGACAATCACTTGCTTGCCACTTAACATAGCGGGAATTAAATAGGCGAAGGTTTTACCGACCCCTGTACCCGCTTCGATCAGTGCATTGCCCTTACTC
This sequence comes from Shewanella sp. MM_2022_3, assembly GCF_022557375.1. NCBI lineage: Bacteria > Pseudomonadati > Pseudomonadota > Gammaproteobacteria > Alteromonadales > Shewanellaceae > Shewanella > Shewanella sp. MM_2022_3. The sequence goes on along the minus strand of NZ_JAKZGV010000002.1, from coordinate 120,839 downwards.
GCAATCGCTTCACTGATGATTTGCGCCATCTCAACCTGACTCTGACGCGCACTGAACCCCTGAATATGCGTAGCGAGCACGCCATCGTTGGCAAAAGCGCGCAGCACCTCATTCGTCAATCTGCTCATCGAACGAGGAGCATCAAGCGACTGCTGATTTGATTGCTGATGTTTAGCTTGCCGCGGAGCTGAGCGTCGAGAGTGAGTCAATGGCGAGCGAGTTCCTATAAAAACGATTCAAAAAAGCGGGTTGTGGGTTAAGGCGTTAGCCTTCGCTAAGGAGCATAACGCTGTTGCCGCAGTGTAATTAAGCCCGCCTGATAATACCAATAGTTTTAATCTAGCGCCGAGCTTCTTGAGCTAAAACATAGAGTAGCGTAGTTTAAATGATTTAACAACCAAAGGCTTAACTCAACTTTTCCCCGATTGCTTGCTAAGAGATAAGCTGCTAAGTTGCGTTAATGATTGTGCTAATGACTTAATTTTGCACGAAGCTTCAATTATGGATATATAACTCAATTAAGGTTTCCGTTTATAAACGTTGAGATGATTAAGGATATAAAATGAAAAAGTTCCAATTATTACCGTTAATGTTATTTATTTTATCTACTCCCGTAGTAGCGCAAGAAGCACTAATAGATGAAATGTTTAGAGTGATGTCAATCGATAAACAAATGGCTGGTGGATTTGAAGCTATGTTACCAATAGTAGACCAAATAGCCACCAACTATAAATTAGATAATAAGGCTAAAGAAGAACTTAAGGGTATTTATAGAGCATGGTTTAATGAAGATGTTGATCGTCCCAGAGTGATAAACGAATTAAAAAAACAGTACTCTGAGGCTTTCACAAATGAAGAAATCATTAAAATAACCCAATTTTATCAAACTTCTACAGGTAAAAAACTCTTAGAAAAAACGCCACAATTGATGCAAACTGGAGCACAAATCGCCATGCAAGAAGCACAAGCAAAACAATCTAAATTAATTGAGCGTATTAGACCTTTTCTCGCAAAGCATGGAATTAAAGAATAAAGCTATAACAATTATCTGAACATGAGGTCTGATATTACGAGACTTGTAAAAAGCTACGCACTCAGTGGTAAGCATTAGGCGGAGATTAACCATGCCAACGACCTTATCCTTGTCACAATATGTGAAAAAGCGAAATGGTGTTCCACTGGGTGCCAGTCACTCGATGAGGAATATGCTATCACGCGCCCTGGGTGCTAAGTCATTCCCCATTTTTTGGCATTATTGGAATCCGATTTGGGGTTATTATTTATCACGTAATGTCATGCGTCCTAGCAGTCAGTTTCTGCCGATGTGGCTCGCCGTACTTGTCACCTTTTTGGTCAGCGGTGCGCTACACGATCTCGCCGTTGCTCTGGTTAAATGGCAAACCATATTCTTTTTTACACCTTGGTTTGGCATCATGGGAGTTATAGTGATTGCCTCAAATAAATATCGCCTTTCCTACGGTACATTACCTTGGATTATGCGGGCTTTGATTAATTTACTGTTTATTTTCTCATCATTTGCGTTAACCGAATTAATGCAGGGTCTGTGGAGGCCTTGAGCCTGATTCTGTCGGTTTAATTAACTCGTCCAAATGATGTAAATGATGCTCGCTCAAAAGGATATTTCATGCGATTAACATTAACCTTGGAAACCCTATTATCCCAACTTGGTTCTTTTTCGTGGCACTTGGATGTGTACAAAGCCCTAGAACAACCATTAAGTCCCACAATGTCGGTGTTAATCATTGACGATGAGCTTGAAGAAGAACGCGACCAACACGATGAGCCTCTCTACCCGAAAATCCAAGGTTATCAATACTTTTTAAGCATTGCCGATTTGCAAAGTATCAAGGCTAACTTAGGGCAACAGCGACCAAATGCCAGCTTGCATGACGTAATTCATGCTATCAGTTATTACTATCAAAACGATGCTTATATAAATGTAGAGTGTTAACCGCTTTAATTAAGTTTTTATAAGATAAATGAAACCAAATTGTTAAAAGATAAAAAGAATCAGATATGGATAAAAAAGCAAAAAGGATTTTATTCTCCACCTATTGGAAGAATGGTTGGATTGACGCAAAAAATAGAAGTCTCTCCGAGTCCGACTTTAACTACGCCAAATCGAAAGGATTAATGTTTGATCCTTTAACTATCTCCCATGATGAATGTATCCTTGCCACCACAACGCTAGTAAAAGGCATTTCGCAAGCACAAGTAACAAAAGGATTTTTAAGCAGTCTAACCTCTCGGCGATTGGATTGGCGCTCATCCCTTGCATCCTATGCGATCGCCCAAAAAATCCCATCTCATCAATACACACCTGTCATTTCAGGCTCTTCTTATATGGATGGCAAACCAACTGCACATTCCTATACCTGCGGCATTTGCCGAGATAGTCAATATGGCATCCGAGGAAGCGAATCCTATATCGAGGTGGATATTAACGTATTCAATTTCGAGCGTATAAAATGGGGCGGCATGCGCCATGGGGATATTTTGTATACCTATTTTGATTTAAGCCAATTTATTAATGCCGATATTCCAGAGCCGACGTCAGAAGATATGGACTGTTTTAGGGAGATCTTAACGATTATCGAAACGTCAGACCCGAGCGATTATCCCAGTACACTAGAGAAAAGATTAGCGAATGTGATTAAGTCGAGTAAAGCTGAGCGACAAATATTAATCGAAATATTAGCCAGTCTGGGAATATTAAAACCCAATACTGTCGATAGACAACGCCAAGGCAAAAATGACTGGGTATTTGCCGAATATTGGCGTGGTGAAGACAAATATTGCCAACAAACAGTTGATCGCCTGTTTGGAAAATATTTAACACGGTAAAAGGCATGTCACGCGCTAATCCTGCATTATCGCTGTGACTGACACTTAGCAACAACCGCCAGCCGAATTTGTCTAAACGCAGCATCGGCTTTGTGCCAATCCCCTAATTCGCCCCTCCTTGCGATAAGCAGATTATCGTCCTGCGACCACCAAGATGAAACATTTTCACAAAACGCATAAATATTCTTATTTAGTTATAATTAGCTGTTGCAAACGGCACAGAAAGCGGTTAGCTTAAAAAAACGTTCGATGGATAAGTATCCACCAACACCAAATTCAACAGAATCACAGAGTATAGAGAGTCATATGAGCCAACTACTGAACGCTATCCACCATCATCACCACCATATGCGGTAGCCTTCGGACGCTCACTGCCGAAGGACTATATCCTTCTGGCGGACTGATTCAAAGATGATCATAAACCCCTGGAAGGAATTCCGGGGGTTTTTGCTTTTGGGCTTTTTAACTAACGATTTAATAGATAATTAGTACTTAATTTCAATATGTTAACCGCCACATTTACTGGCGGTGCCGATAAACCAGTTAAAGCGTGAAACGAAAGAATATCATTTTGAATTTGTTAACTTTGAGCGAGATAAAATTATGACTGAATCAAACCGTTTACGTATTGCCATTCAAAAATCGGGTCGCCTATCGACCGACTCTCAGCAATTACTCAAGAGCTGCGGTGTTAAGTTTTCCATTAACGAACAACGTCTTATCGCACACGCAGATAACATGCCTATCGATTTACTCAGAGTACGTGACGATGATATTCCAGGACTGGTTATGGATGGCGTGGTCGATTTAGGCATTATTGGTGAGAACGTGCTCGAAGAAGAGCAAATTGAGCGTCAAACCCTAAATAAGCCAGCTGAATATGTAAAATTACGCCAATTAGATTTTGGCGCCTGCCGTCTCTCGTTAGCCGTACCAACCGAATTTAGCTATGCCAATGCCTCATCCCTAGAAGGCTTGAGAATTGCCACCTCCTACCCCAATCTATTGCGCCGTTTTATGCAACAAAAAGGCATAAATTATCGCGACTGTATGTTAAAAGGCTCGGTTGAAGTTGCGCCGCGTGCAGGGCTTGCCGATGGCATTTGTGACTTAGTCTCCACTGGCGCAACCCTTGAAGCCAATGGTTTATACGAGACTGAAGTCATATACCGCTCCATGGCCTGCATTATTCAATCAACCCAAACCCAAACGCCGAGCAAACAAGCCTTAATCGATCGCATTTTATCCCGCGTAAACGGCGTGATCCGCGCCCGTGAAAGTAAATATATTTTGCTGCACGCGCCCACTGAAACTTTAGATCAAATTGTCGCCCTGCTGCCCGGTGCCGAAAATCCTACTGTATTGCCATTAAACGACGATACTAATCGAGTGGCCATTCACGCCGTCAGTACCGAAGATTTATTCTGGGACACCATGGAAGAACTCACCGCGCTCGGTGCCAGCTCAATCCTCGTCATGCCAATTGAAAAAATGATGGGGTGATCTATGGATATTTTGACTTGGGCAGCGTTATCCGTCGATGCACAAAAAGCCGCGCTCCAACGCTCACCTTTAATTGGTGACAGCGGCTTAGAACAAAGTGTTCGGGCCATTGTTGATGCCGTAGCTAGCCGTGGCGATGCGGCGCTAAAAGAGTTTAATCAAAAGTTTGATGGCTTTAATAGTGCCAATATCGACAGTCTGCGTTTAAGTGAAAGCGAGATTAGCGCCGCCAGCGCACGAGTCTCGACCGAACTTAAAGCCGCCATTGCCCAAGCGATGGCCAATATTGATGTGTTCCACAGCGCGCAGCAATTTCGCCCCATCGACATTGAAACCCAAGCGGGGGTTCGCTGCGAGCTTCGTAGCGAACCGATTGAAAAAGTCGGTTTATATATTCCCGGTGGCAGCGCCCCATTAATCTCAACCGTACTGATGTTGGCCCTGCCTGCCAAAATTGCTGGCTGCGAAAAACGCGTATTGGTGAGTCCGCCGCCGATTAACGATGCAATTGTGTATGCGGCAAACGCCTGTGGGATCACCGAAATCTATCAAGTGGGCGGCGCGCAGGCCATTGCCGCACTGGCCTTTGGCACTGAAACGATTCCCAGCGTCGATAAGATTTTTGGCCCAGGCAATCGTTATGTCACCGAAGCCAAGCGCTTAGTCTCGCAGGACGGTCGCTGCACTGTGTCTATTGATATGCCCGCAGGCCCTTCTGAGGTATTAGTGATTGCCGATAGCGATGCCAATGCGCAGTTTATTGCCGCAGATTTACTCTCGCAAGCAGAGCACGGCCCAGATTCGCAGGTCATTTTAGTCACGGATTCTGAGCCATTAGCACAAGCTGTCAATCAAGCGCTCGAGTCGCAACTGGCCGCCCTGCCGCGCCAAGAGATTGCTGCGACGGCCCTAAAAGGCAGCCGCACCATTTTGGTAAAAGATATGCAAGAAGCGGCGCTCGTTTCGAATTGCTATGGACCCGAACACTTAATTATTCAAACCCGCTTCCCACGGGACGTACTAAATCATATTCGCGCCGCAGGCTCAGTGTTTTTAGGGGCCTATACACCTGAATCGGTTGGGGATTATGCCAGTGGGACTAACCATGTATTGCCAACTTACGGTTATAGCCGCGCGGTATCTAGCCTCTCCTTGGCAGACTTTAGCCGCCGCTTTACGGTGCAAGAACTCAGTGCCAAGGGCCTGCTCGGACTCGGGCAAGCGGTAATGACCCTTGCCAGCAATGAGTTACTCGATGCCCATAAAAATGCGGTCGCGATACGCTTAGCCAGTCTTAAGGACTGATGGAAATAAGTAACGCAATCAACAGTACGCTTAATTAAAGCCATAGCAAGACTTAGGATGAATAGGATGAGCCAAGTGCCAACTAGCCAAGCAACAACGAGTAATGTGCCAGTGACAAATATTCAGAGCGCCAATAGCGCCAGCAACACTCTCGATAACAATACTCTCGATAACACAAGCATCGAGCCAACAACCCTTGCCGCACGTCTTGCACGGCCCGAACTGCTCGAGTTAACGCCTTACCAAAGTGCTCGCAGGCTGGGTGGTCGTGGGGATATTTGGATCAACGCTAACGAATCGCCCTTTAATAATGTGGCCGTCGGCGAGCTCGATTTAACTAAGTTAAATCGTTATCCTGAGTGCCAACCGCCCGCGTTAATCAATGCCTATAGCCAATATAGCGGTGTAGTGGAAAGCAAAATTGTCGCCAGCCGCGGCGCCGATGAGGCCATCGAACTGCTGATCCGGGCCTTTTGTGTCCCAGGCATCGATTCCATTGCGACCTTTGGGCCCACTTACGGCATGTACGCCATTAGCGCGCAAACCTTTAATGTGGGCGTTAAGGCGTTAAGCTTAACGGCTGAATACGGTCTCCCATCCGACTTTGCAACGGCCACGCGCGGCGCTAAGTTAGTGTTTATCTGCAATCCCAATAACCCAACTGGCACTGTGATTGATAAGGCGCGCATAGAGCAAGCCATCCAAGCCCTACCCGACTCCATTGTCGTGGTCGATGAGGCTTATATCGAATTTTGCCCAGAATATAGCGTCGCGGATTTACTCGAGTCTTACCCAAATCTCGTTGTACTGCGCACCCTCTCAAAAGCCTTTGCCTTAGCAGGCGCGCGCTGCGGCTTTTTGCTTGCCAATGAAGAGATTATCGAAATCATCATGCGGGTAATTGCGCCCTATCCCGTGCCATTGCCCGTAAGTGAAGTGGCCGTGCAAGCGCTATCAGCTGCTGGGATTGCGCGGATGAAAACCCAAGTGAATGAGCTCAATTCTCAGGGCGAGCGACTCGCGGCGGCGCTGAATTTGTACTGCGAGCAATGGGGCGGCGCCGTGCTAAAACCTAATGGCAACTATGTCTTAGCCGAGTTTGACGACGTAGCAACAGTGGCACAGCTGCTTATCGACAATGGCATTGTCGCGCGGGCCTATAAGGACCCAAGGCTAGCTAAAGCCATTCGTTTTAGCTTTAGCTCTCAGTCTGACACCGACCGCTTAGTGTCGCTCTTTGAATCGCAAAAGCTGTGAGCTTTGGGTGCAAGTCTTGTAACAGCATTGGCCTAATAGACTGATTTTATAAAGATAACAAACTGAATTGAAAGGTAGCAGCATGAACCCAGTATTTACCCCAAATGTCGCCCAGAAAATACTTTTTATCGACCGTGATGGCACCTTGATTGAAGAGCCAATCACCGACAAACAGGTCGATAGCCTCGCCAAACTGGTATTCGAGCCCCAAGTGATCCCCGCCTTACTGCGCCTGCAAAAAGCTGGGTTTAGGTTGGTGATGGTTAGCAATCAAGACGGGCTCGGTACCCCTTCCTTCCCGCAGGAAGATTTCGATGCACCGCACAATATGATGATGCAAATCCTGTCTAGCCAAGGGGTTAAGTTTGAAGATGTGCTCATCTGCCCGCACTTTAACGATGAAAATTGCAGCTGCCGCAAACCCAAACTAGGACTGGTGAAAGACTTTTTGACCCAAGGCACCATCGATTTTACCCAGTCCGCCGTGATTGGTGACAGACACACAGATGTGGAACTGGGTAATGCCATGGGGATTAAAAGCTTTCAATATCAGCGTGGCAGTCTTGGCTGGGACGCGATTGCCGATGCCTTACTCAACAAGGGCCGCACCGCGACTGTGGTACGCACCACCAAGGAAACCGATATTCGCGTGACTGTCGATCTCGACAATCCCAGCAAAGGCGCCATTAACACTGGCATTGGTTTCTTCGACCATATGTTGGATCAAATCGCCACCCACGGAAACTTCAAAATGGAGGTGAATGTCGATGGCGATCTGGAGATAGACGATCACCACAGCGTTGAAGACACGGCATTGGCAATTGGGGATGCGCTGCGCCAAGCGCTGGGCGATAAACGCGGTATTGCCCGCTTTGGTTTTAGTTTGCCGATGGATGAGGCCAAAGGCGAATGCTTACTGGATCTTTCCGGCAGGCCTTTTATTAAATTCGCCGCCCAATTTGAACGTGAAAAAGTCGGTGAAATGGCTACCGAAATGGTACCGCACTTTTTCCGCTCTTTTGCCGATGGCCTACGCTGCACCCTACATGTGGCCGCAGAAGGAGACAACGATCACCACAAGGTCGAAGCGCTATTTAAAGTACTGGGCCGCGCGCTGCGTCAGGCCGTAAAAGTCGAAGGTGATGTCTTACCATCGAGTAAAGGCGTGCTCTAACACCGTGCTAAAACATTTGTTATCTGCTTCTTGACTGAAAATAGGTACATGAGCAAATAACATAAAGCCTGATGATTTTAACGAGGGGCAGTTTCGGGAATGCGGCGACAAACCGCTTCCCCACTGACCCATCAATAGGAAAAACCAATGTCAGCAAACATAGATGAATTTGATGTTGTCATCATAGACACAGGTTGCGCCAACTTAAGCTCAGTCCGTTTCGCCTTTGAGCGCCTCGGCGCTAAGGTGTTAGTCACCGATGACAAAGCCAGCATTAAAGCCGCTAAACGGGTGGTACTGCCAGGTGTTGGCAGCGCTGGCGCCGCGATGGCTTCGTTAACGGAAAAAACCTTAGTCGAATTAATTCAAGGGTTAACTCAACCCGTGCTGGGCGTCTGTTTAGGGATGCAAATGCTCACTCTGCTCTCTAAAGAACGCGGCGGCCAAGCGCTAGATTGCCAATGCCTAGGCATTATTCCAACCGAGATTGACGAGCTAGACCGTCAAGCACTTAAGGCCGAAGGTTTACCTCTGCCGCACATGGGTTGGAACCAACTGACCTTTAGTAATCCGTCTCAGGTTCACCCGCTGTTTGCCGGTGTTCCAGCCGGTAGTTACGTGTATTTTGTGCACAGTTACCGCGCACCATTAAGCGACTACACCTTGGCACAATGCCGTTATGGTGAGGACTTTAGCGCCGCCATCGGTAAAGACAACTTTATGGGCGTGCAATTTCACCCCGAGAAGAGCGCCGCCGTGGGCGTACAAATCCTAGGTAACTTTTTAAAAATGCAATAAATGCAATCGCTTATTAGCTTTTGACTGAGCTAAGTTTTGGGGCGCTAAGTTTGGCTGAGCCACCACTATTTTTCAGCCACAACATTCAGCAATAAAGCGCGGCAGCAAATGCACACAAGGAATTAAGGACAACAGATGATCATTCCAGCAATTGATTTAATTGATGGCAAAGTAGTTAGGCTCTACCAAGGGGATTATGGGCAGCAGACCACCTTCGATTTAAGCCCACTGGCCCAGTTGCAATCCTATCAAGACCAAGGGGCAAACTGGCTGCATATCGTGGATTTAACTGGCGCCAAAGATCCTGCTAAACGCCAAACAGCTTTGATTGCCAAGCTGACAGCGGGACTTAACGCCAATATTCAGGTGGGCGGCGGGATCCGCACTGAAGAGCAAGTCGCCGAGTTATTATCCCTTGGGGTTAAACGCGTGGTGATAGGCTCGCTCGCCGTCAAAGAGCCCGAGTTAGTCAAAGGCTGGTTTAACAAGTTTGGCAGCGAGGCAATTTGCCTCGCACTGGATGTGAATATCAATCAGAGCGGCGAGAAAATCGTCGCGGTTTCTGGCTGGCAAAGCGGTGGAGGTAAGAGTTTAGAATCTATCGTTGAAGACTTTAGCCAAGTGGGACTTAAAGATGCGCTAGTAACTGACATCAGCCGTGATGGCACCCTCACAGGCGCCAATACCGCACTCTACCGTGAGCTATCCAGCCGCTATCCCGATATCGCGTGGCAAGCCTCTGGCGGCATTGCCACCCTTGAGGATGTTGCCGCCGTCAGAGACTGTGGTGCTGCGGGGATCATTATCGGTAAAGCTTTACTTATCAATCAGTTTAATGTGGCGGAGGCAATCCAATGCTGGCCAAACGAATAGTCCCCTGTTTAGATGTGAAAGATGGCTGCGTGGTCAAGGGCGTACAGTTTCGCAACCATGAAATTGTTGGGGATATAGTGCCACTCGCGGCGCGTTATGCCGCTGAGGGCGCCGACGAACTGGTGTTTTACGATATCACCGCCAGTGCCCACGACCGTGTAGTCGATAAGTCTTGGGTGAGCCGAGTGGCGGAGCAAATCGATATCCCCTTTTGCGTCGCCGGCGGCATTAAAACCATCAGTCAGGCCCGTGAGTTACTGGCCTTTGGCGCGGATAAAATTTCGGTCAACTCACCTGCCCTTAGCGATCCGAGTTTAATCTCACGCCTACAGGATGAATTTGGCCGTCAATGTATCGTGATCGGCATAGACTCTTTTTATGATGCGGCAAGCGACAGTTATAAAGTGAAGCAATTCACTGGTGATGAAGCCGCCACCAAAGAAACCGCTTGGTACACCCAAGACTGGGTTGAGGAAGTACAACAACGCGGCTGCGGCGAAATCGTGCTCAACGTGATGAACCAAGATGGTGTGCGCGGTGGCTATGATATCAAACAGTTAAGCCTAGTACGCCAGCTGTGCGACGTGCCCTTAATCGCCTCGGGCGGCGCTGGCACTATGGCGCATTTTCGCGATGTGTTTATCGATGCGAAGGTGGATGCGGCGCTGGCGGCCAGCGTGTTCCATAAAGCCATTATCAATATCGGCGAGTTAAAACAATATTTAGCGGCCGAAGGCATCGCGATTAGACGCTAGAGCGGTTCTAGGTTCTAGGTTCTAGGTTCTAGGTTCTAGGTTCTAGGTTCTAGGTTCTAGGTTCTAGGTTCTAGGTTCTAGGTTCTACAAATAGATTAAGAGTGAATACTATGTCAACGCAAACAAACACTAAGTCAGATTTGAGCGAGCTGGATTGGGACAAACAGGATGGGCTTATCCCTGCTGTTATCCAAAACCACTTATCAGGCAAGGTATTAATGCTCGGGTATATGGATAAAGCCGCGCTGGAACAAACTCTGGCAACAGGTGATGTGACGTTTTTTAGCCGCTCTAAGCAACGTTTATGGACCAAGGGCGAAACCTCGGGCCATACCCTAAAATTGGTCGCCATCGATAAAGACTGTGATAACGACAGCCTGTTGGTGCAGGTGTTGCCCAATGGTCCAACCTGCCATAAAGGCACCGAAAGCTGCTGGCTCGATGGCCAAGCTCACCCGTTTTTAAACAATCTGGCCGAACTTATCGCCTCACGTAAAGGGCAAAGTCCAGAATCGAGCTACACCGCCTCTTTATTTGCCCGTGGCACCAAACGCATCGCCCAAAAAGTCGGTGAAGAAGGACTAGAAACGGCGCTGGCCGCTGCGACTCACGATAAAGAAGAGCTTATTAATGAGGCATCAGATCTCATGTACCACTTATTAGTCCTGCTTGAAGATCAACAACTTAGCTTAAGTGATATCACGGCTAATCTACTCGCTCGCCATCAAAAAGCACTGCAAAAATAACCCTGAAACGTCAACACGCCCTAAGCACCAGTATCTGCCGCAAGCCTTTTTGGTCTGCGGCAGACAACCTTCTATTTACGCAGTGTTAGCCAACACCACATCCAACCCCCTCTCATGCGCCTTACAACCCTTACCCCCCCAAATAGTGAATCCTAAAACCGTATACCTTCTCATCAGCCATCACATCGTAATTGACAAAAAATCAGCAAAATACTGTTGTAATGGTTGACAAGTACACCTTAACTGCCTATCGTAGCCAGCGTACTCGATATTGGCATCGAGGCGTTGACTCAACTTATTAACATTTAAGACAAATTTTAAAAACAGGCCAAATTGCCTTCGTTATGTGATGTGACCAAGCAATTAGATGTGATTAAGTCATTAGATGTAATTTAAGTGTCGAATTAAACCCAATCAAAGGCGCGTTTTATGTGTATTACAACAGCTTATTATCCCTATCTGTAGCCGCAATGGCATAGATAGGCACACTCGCCTGACCTTCCATTGTGGCCATATCCCCAACGATCCGCAGATTGCGCCACGATCCCAATGCTTTGTACTGGTACTGGTACAGCTCTCAGCCGCCGTATCGCGCCGCCATTCTGCTTAAGCCTTTATCTCTTTTAACTGAGATATTCGAGCCATTCATTAAGACGTTTGAGCGTAAGTTATGACACAAAATAAATTTTTCGGCAGTTTACTGCTGATCGCAGGCACCACCATTGGCGCGGGCATGCTCGCACTCCCCATTGCATCTGCAGGCTTGGGCTTTGGTGTATCGAGCATGATTATGTTGCTCCTCTGGGCGCTGATGGCCTACACCGCCCTGCTTATGGTTGAAATCCATCAATTTGCCCCGAGTGATGCCAGCCTCAACCAATTAGCCCGCACGCTTTTGGGCGCTAAGGGCCAAGTGGTTGCCAGTATCGCGTTAATGTTTTTACTCTACGCCCTGTGCGCCGCCTACATCGCAGGTGGCGGTGAGCAAGTCAATCAAAAGCTCAGCACTTGGTTAGGGTTAGCACTGCCGCCACAGGCGGGCGCCATCTTATTTACCCTCCTAGTTGGTACGATTGTGGGCTTAGGCACCCACTGCGTCGATTTAATTAACCGCCTGCTCTTTAGCTTAAAAATCATTGCGTTGATCTTGATGCTGGCGTTATTACTGCCGCAGGTGGAAGGCACACATTTACTCGAATTGCCGCTGGAGCAAGGGCTTATTGTGTCGGCCATCCCAGTGATTTTTACCTCCTTTGGTTTTCATGGTTCGATTCCATCCGTGGTGCGCTACTTAGGCGTTGAGGTTAACAGCCTGCGCAAAATCATGTTGCTCGGCTCGGCATTACCGCTGTTGATTTACCTGCTGTGGCAACTGGGCAGCCAAGGCGTGCTCAGCCAAAGCCAACTGATGACAAATCAGAGTCTTTCAGGCTTTATCAATCAGTTAGCCAGTGTACTGCACAGTCAATCCTTAAGCTCAGCGATCAGTGTGTTTGCCGATCTTGCCCTGGCGACCTCATTTTTAGGGGTGAGCCTAGGTCTATTTGACTTTATAGCCGCCAACTTAAGGCAAGAAGATAATGCGACGGGTCGCAGTATCACCGCGGCGATCACTTTTGTGCCGCCATTAGGCTTTGCCCTTTTTTACCCACAGGGATTTATTACCGCCCTAGGTTATGCGGCAATTGCCCTAGTGATCCTCGCGATTTTTTTACCTGTTTCCATGGTATGGGTACAAAGAAAACAACGGGATAACGCCAATCTTCCCCAAGGCTACCGCGTCGCAGGGGGAACATTAGGCTTAGTGCTTGCACTCGTGTCAGGCCTTGCCGTCATTGGTGCCCAATTATTAGGTTAACATCGGTTTAGGTCACTACAGAATAAGTGCCTGTAAAATCAAGATGATTGAGTAGGCACTCAACCTCATTTGCCCATAGCAAGACCCATCGCAAAATTAGTCAGCCACGTAGTGGGGTGTTAAACTGGCGTTCATCCCACGCCCCTTTATCGCTGGTATTCCAATCGCCAGCACTAGAGTGAACGACAGCGCATTGATGATAAGGATGATATTCGACTCACATGGTTAAGACGCCAATACCACTGAAAAAGGCTAGCGCCGAACACGCACCGCAGGCGAGCTCGGCTGCTACGTCACATTCCCAAGCGGTAGAAACTGGCGTGCCTAGACGCAAAACAACAATCAAAAAGCGCGTCAAACAAAGCCTTATCGCCACCACAGTGGCAGGTATGTTAGTGGGTATTGCGCTTACTGTATGGATTGTCAATAGTGAGACCGAAACCCTTATTCTGCGTGCCGCCAATTATGCCTTAAGCGGCATGGACAGTGAGCTAACCGATATTCGCTTAGGAAAAATGGGCTTAGCACATTGGCAAGTCAGTTCAGCTAACCTGCGCGTGCATGACTCGCACTTAGTGGTAAAAAATCTGGATATTCAACTGGCATTAAGCTGGCCCCAAAGTATTGCAGAACTACTCCAGTTGGCCCAGCTTGATGTCTTGAGCCAAAAAATAAAACGCATTAGTACAAGTGAGATTGAAGTGGAGCTCGGTCAATCACTCTTTGAGCGAAGCCCCAATATTGCCGATGAACAAACGCCCGCAATAGCGCTAAACATCAACTCATTACCCTTAATTGAGATAGGTAAAACCACACTGAAGCTAAAGGCACAAGCCAATCACAGCGACTATCAACTGGTGATGGAAAAACTTAGCCTTAATCATTATGGACAATTAACCACCGCCTTTAGCCATGAAGACGAGCCGCTTATCAGCTTAGCTGCAACACTCGGCAGCGATGAATGGACGTTAAAAAGTGAACTGAACATCGCGCCGCTGCTTGAGAGTCTGCATCAAATTAGCCTACGCCAAACGCCAACCAGTATTCTTAGCCAATTGATACAATGGGATCAACAATGGCAAGCGCTTGGCATGACACTGAGTGGTCAGTTAGTCTCGCAAAGTACTTTCAAGCTCCCGACGGGCGATATAAAGAGTGAGCACCAGTTTATCCAGCCGAGTGTCACTTTGGCGCATTTTGCAGACTTCACCTTAGCACTACAACCAACTCTGGCGTTTAATCTCAGTGGTTCATTAGCTGCACTGAATCTAACACTCGAGCCTTTTAGCCTTGCGTTAACGCCCAATGCCGCGCAACAAGCGCTGTTATTAGAAGCCCTAAATCACTCTTTGCAGTTAAATGATACTGACTATCAAGCGCTTAACACTTTACTCTCAGGGCTTAAAAGCACCGAGTCCCCCATTGGACTGGCATTCTTGATGACTGAGCCGCTACATTATGCCTTGGCAAAATCAGATGAGCCGTTAACCTTGCCCGCGTTGGAATTATCCACCTTAGGCAGTAAACTTGAGACGCACATTCGCCTAACAAACACTCGCTTAGATAACAAGCACTTAACCAAAGAGTCGGATACATGGATGTTGCAAACGCAGTGGCACATCGCGCTTCAACAAAATACTCCGCTCAACTTACGTGACCTTGACTTACACAAGCGCTGGCAAGATGCACCTCAAGCGTTAAATTGGGGCTCGGGCACTTTGCAAACTGCCGGAACGATGGATCTTAAACAGTCAGCCCAAGGGATCGATTGGCAACTTAAGACTGCGCCCTTCTCCACTGAGTCAACGGATACACTGCAATTAACGCTTAGGGATATTCAGCTAGATAAGGCAACACGAGCATCTGATCCTCAAAATAAACAAACCCAGTTGGGCTTGGGCAATATTGAGCTAAACGCCAAGGCTCCACTCACATTTAGCTCAACATCATTTTCAGCACAGGATGCGACTACCGCGGCGGGGAGTCAATTTGCGCTTAACTTACCTCCAATGTCACTCACGCTGGCACAACTGCGTTTTAGCCAAGCGGTAGAAACACTTGCAATAGACAATACCCATGCACAACACCAAACGCAGGCCTTAATTAACAGCACAAAAACCAGTCTGAGTAGCCGCAGCGATATAACAGTGCAGGATTTTTCCCTTGGATTATCACAGGGCGTGGCAGTGAATTTTTCGAGCCAAAATCCTTTTTTAACAGCGATTCAATCGAGCCAAATCAAAAATACACTCCACTGGCAAGCCAAACAGTTATCAATTGAAAAGCTGCTCTCGGCGAAGGGACGTACACGTAAACAAACTGTGCTTAAGCTGGATAACTTAGCCCTAGTGCAAGATTTACATTGGAAAAATAACACGCTTATCGGCAATGAACAGTGGCAAGTCGGCAATGTTCAACTTCAAAGCCATCATCAATTGCAGTTCGCCAATGCAAACTTTCCGCTGCTGTTAACTGGCCAGTGGGTTGCCGATACCAGCATGACAGAGGCACTATCTTTGCTTAATCAAACCCAGCCGTTACCCACTGAGTTTAATATGACCGGGCATAACCAATTACAGGCACAATTTAAACTGACACATCAGCCCGAACAAACCCAATTTGCGATGCAAATTACCCAATCGATGACCGAGCTGGAAGGTTTTTACAAAGACATTCTCTTCGAGGGCGGTAAATTACAGGCCCAATGCGAGTTCACTTGGGGACAATCCTATAAAACGCCGCAAGCATCAGGTGATTTCAGCAGTTTAAGTCGACTGAACTGCCCGCAGACCATGATAAACTTTAACTTGTTTGATCCCGGCTTCCCCTTGACCGATATCGAAGTAGAGGCCGATATTGTCCTAGGCAAAGATGCAGAGAAGCTTCCCGATAATTGGCTGCAACAACTCACGGGCTTAAGTGATACCGACGTGTCGATGACCGCCAAGGGTAAAGTATTGAACGGCCAATTTTTACTACCGGATTTTAATTTAAAACTACAGGATAAATCCCACGCCTATCTATTATTGCAGGGCATGAATCTTGAAGAAGTACTGCGAATTCAGCCGCAAATAGGCATCTATGCCGATGGCATATTCGATGGCGTGTTACCCGTGGACTTAGTCGATGGTAAAGTGTCGATCAGCGGCGGCCAATTAGCGGCCCGCGCGCCTGGCGGTTTAATTGCCATATCTGGCAATCCAGCGGTCGATCAAATGCGCCAATCACAGCCTTATCTCGACTTTGTATTTTCAGCACTCGAACACTTAGAATACAGCCAGTTATCCAGTAGTTTCGATATGGATCAAACTGGTGATGCCAACCTATTAGTGGAAGTCAAAGGTCGCAGCAAAGGGATTGAACGCCCTATCCACTTGAATTACTCTCATGAAGAGAACATGCTGCAATTATTCAGGAGCCTTCAGATTGGTAACGATCTGCAGGATAGAATCGAAAAATCCGTGAAGTAAAAGGAACCCTCAGTGAAGATCATTCAATTACAGCAAGTCAGTTTAGGTGCATTGCTGCTACTAGGCACATTGCAAGGCTGTGCGCCTACAGTAAAAATTGAGCCGCCGGATAAACCGATTGTGATTAATCTCAATGTGAAAATTGAACACGAGATAAAAATCAAAGTGGACAAGGAGCTAGACCAGCTTCTGTCAGATGATAAGTTGTTCTAATCACAAAGAATTAAGGAATATACGATGAAATCAATGTCACTCAAGACCCTGCTACAAAAGCCAACATTACTCCTGTTGCTCGGACTGAGTTTATTCAGCTTAAACGCCCTTGCCATGTCATTGCAGGAAGCCAAATCCCAAGGTTACTTAGGTGAGCAACTCAATGGCTATTTAGGTCTAGTGCAAAATAATAGCGATGCCAAAGCCGTGATGGATGAAGTCAACAACAAGCGCCGCGCTCACTACGAAACCATCGCCAAAAAGAATAATATTTCAGCCGCAGATGTCGCCAAATTAGCTGGTGAAAAAGCCATCGCGGCTACAGACAAAGGCAACTATGTGCAAAATGCTCAAGGCAAATGGGTTAAGAAATAGCCTGTTTTAATGACAATTGAGCACCGACTAAACCCATCGAAGAACGCCTGCAATTGCAGGCGTTTTGTTTATCGAGATCGACCGCCACGTGCATGGTAATCCTCCTGATGGCTTTGCTCCCTCAAACTAACAGTGCTGGTGTTATTTTCTGCTCTTTTTCTTGACGTAACAAAGCTATGGCTGACTCAAACTCCACAATCACACCACCCGCTGTTGTTTTGGCAATATAGGCATCATTAGTCTCTAGACTGAAGTGGCATAGTGAATTTGTCATCAAGGAACGGACGTAAATGCTTAGGAACACCCTTGCGGATTTTCCAGATCCCAGACTGTGGATCGCGGTATGGTTGAGTCATAAATGCCATCGTTTTGTACCACCCTTTTGTACCACCTTAAGGTGCCAAAGGTTGGTGAGCCATTGGATTTAGCAACTATAATTCATAGGTTTATGATAGAAAGAAAAAACCCGACCATGTGATCGGGTTCTTAGAATGTGGCGGTGAGAGAGGGAGTCGAACCCTATCATATTGTTTTTGAGTCCGTTTATGTCCGCTATTTGTAAGAGTTTAGCGGTTAGCACTCAGGACTATTGCGGACATAAAAGCCCTATGCTTTGCCCAGATTTTGCCCAGACTTTTTAAAGCGTACATAACGCACTTTCAATTCGACTCCTGAACGAGGAGCACGCTTGCCAGTCGTGCTCCTCGACTAAAAACTGCTTGCAATAGATTTTTATAGGGGCAAACTTTAATAGCGCAACAATGGTGTTTCCTTGTGGTGTTTTAAAAATCTTGACTAGCAAAGCGCTCTAGCCCACTGCGTTAGTGTGGGGCATATCGTGAAGGTGTTTAGCTTGTATGTAGCGTCCGAGTTAGTTTTTAAACTAGATGCGTTAGCTTCGCATCTTAAACGCCTTAACAATGTGTCTGGCGAAAGCCACAAAGGGGGTAAACTCCCCCGTCAGCGAGTAATTGGCCTAGACGATGGCGACACATTACCAACCAATCCCCGCCTATAATCTAGGCGGGTTTTATTTTTAAGGGGCCGTATGCACCTAATCGCCATGCTGGTTTTAGTTATCTTAGGTTATGCCGCTGGCGAAAATATTAGCTGGCTGCTTGGACTGCCGATCATCTGTGTCGGGCTTTATATGCTGGACTTTGGAGGGAAGAAAGCTCGGGGGTGGAGGCAAGATCAGGAAGGGTTATTTGTAATGCTTGGCCTGATTGGTATAGTACTTACGATCATCATTGAAATATTTAGATAAGGGGCCACTGGCCCCTTATTGTTTAAGCCACTTTATGCTGCGTGTGATGTTAACCAATTCGATAAATACGCCAATCCTTTGGGTGTAACTCTTACCTGAGAGGTTATTTTATTACTGCCATCACCGCGTTCGACTTCGGTTATCTTATGCTCAAGCAAACCTTGCTGTAACTTATCCTGATATCCAAGCCAGCTAGTCCCTTGGCGACGATAAATCCATTTATCTTGCTGCAAAAACGCAAACAAGTCTTTAGGACGCATTTGTAAATGCTTAGCCGCATCGGTAATGCACAAACTACCGTCTGCGGTTGCAATGCGGTCTAATGCGTCCGCTTTAGGTTGTGTAACCTTGAGCTGATCTTCAAGTTCGAGCACTTTTTCAGAATAACCTAATAGTAAGCTACGCATTATTGCTGGATCACGTAGCGCGTCCATTGGGTCGATAGTAACTGGCTGTAACTTACCACTGCGATAGTCTAAAAAGACTTGGTTCACTTTGAGTTGGAATGATGGGCTGATCCAACCAGCATATGAAACCGCAAGCAGTTCGTGGGCAAAAGTGCCTGGTGTAGAGCCGCCTTTTACTGAATTGATTAATTTATGACCTAAGCCAGAATTCTGGCTTAGCTCTTCAACCAATTCCTGCGCTTGTTTATTGGTCAGCCAAATAGATGGGCGCTTAGTTGTTTCACCACCACTCGCACGATGAAGTGCGTTAAGGTTAAAGCGGCCTTGGTCATCGGTGGTGATCTCCACCCCTGCAATTGATGGGCAAGCGCTTACTGCCACTATGTTGTTTAAGCTACTCATATCGCACCACCTGTTGATTCATTGTTCATAAAGTTATCGACGGCCTGCTTCCATTGTTCAAAGGCTTTAACTTGCTCCATAGTTGCTGGCATGTTGTCGATTTGCCAGCGACGACGTATAAGCTCTATTGCCTCCCTACCTCTGTTACGTGGGATTTCAGGATTGAATATGGCAAGTTGCATAAATCACCCCCTTGCCTTACATGGCGTCAAGGCCATAAGGTTTTGCGTGATATGAGATTTGAAGGTTATAATTGACATTGAAATGCCTCCTACTTTTGCGGAGTTGGTAGTGTTTCATCGGCCTCAGCTGTTACAGCAGCTGGGGCTTTTCTTTGGTATCACGGTGATACCATTCCAAGTGTATTAGCACGGTGCTATCATGTCAATATTGTTAAGGAGGGCGCTATGTCTCGAAAAGACCCACAGTTAAATATCCGTTTACCTCAAAGCTTGAAGGATAAAGTCACCGCTATTGCTAATGAAAATAAACGTTCAGTTAATGCAGAAGTTGTTAAAATGATCGAGTCTTGCGTGGCTCAGCATTACTTTTTTTTAGATTCTGAGGGTTATGGTCACTACAGCTTTGAAGATGTAACTGACTCCCTTAATGAAGATGAAGTTGAAATGA
Organism: Shewanella sp. MM_2022_3; assembly: GCF_022557375.1. Lineage (NCBI taxonomy): Bacteria > Pseudomonadati > Pseudomonadota > Gammaproteobacteria > Alteromonadales > Shewanellaceae > Shewanella > Shewanella sp. MM_2022_3. The sequence continues at coordinate 100,941 of NZ_JAKZGV010000002.1, read as the reverse complement.
TGATGAAAATTGACAAAGGTATAGCTGAATTCAAAGCTGCACTTATATCAACGTTTAGAACCAAACCAAAAAATAATGACAGTGATTAAATCTTCATCTACATTTAAAAAATTTGTATCGTAGTCTTGAGGATTTTATGAAAAGGGATATTTCACTTGCTTTATTAGCTATTTTTATTGCTGGTTGCTCCAATACTGTTTATGTAACTTACACAACCTCACCTGCTGGAGCCGATATTTACGAACTTGAAACTGGTAAATATCTTGGAATGTCTCCGCTAACTACCTACTACGACCTTAGCAAAGCTACGCCAATAGATGGATGCTTTATGATTAAAGGCGTAAGAGCGAATTGGTATAGCGGATCACAAAGCACACCTTATCCAGCTTATAAACTTTGTGAATATAAGAGAAAATACAATATTGAAATTCCTTATTCCGGTGATGAAGGTCAACTTGATAAAGATAAAGGAATTGAAAAGCTAGCCTTGGTAAAAGCACAAGAAATTAACGATCAAATCAAACAGCAGGACAAATTTCAAAGAAAACAAGCTAAATTGGCACAAAAGCAGTACCAACAACAGCAACAAGGTATAACTGAGGGTGAAGCATTAGTGTGGTCAGCTGCAATCAATGGGCTTGCTTTGCTTGCTGGCATTTATACTGCACCTATCGCAATTCAGTCAACGCAAAGAGCACCAACCGCAACTGAGTACTACCAGCAAAATTATCAGCAACCAGCCTACTATCAGCAAGCACAAACAACCAAAGTAGCACCTATTCCCGTACCGCAGACCAGCTCATCTACACTGTTAACAACATCAAGCGGTTGCACCTCTGATTATGAGTGCGGACTCGGCCTATCTTGTATTAAAGGCCCAATGCAAAGCACTGGGCAGTGCATGCAAAAAGTGAATGAGTTTGGCACTCCTTTGCCGACGATCAGCAACCCAAACAGCACATTACCTAACACTAATATCAATGGGCAATGCACGCTTAACAGTGAATGCCCTATTGGTTTTCGCTGCGATATGACGTTAAAAACCTGCGTAAAGTGATCACCACTCACGCAGGTTAAAGCCGACATAAGCGCTTTGATAAATCGCGTTCTTCTGGCGGGTTATTGCGTCCAGTTTTTCGCGCTTCTCACTTGGGCTCATACTCGAGTTATTGACCATCTCAGCTTGCTTACCCAACGCCGATACTTGGCGCTGCACGCGGTTAAGCGCAATGCGCACGCCCAGCTTGTCGCGGTTATCCTCAAGCACTGCCATCATGCGGCTTGAGTCTTGTTCCTCGGATGCGCGCTTATAACTGCCATAGGCTTGGTTAGCCGCATCAAGCGCCTTGTAAAACTCATTCTGATAATAAGTATTGCCCTTTGGTGCATCGCCACCGTAAAACGCTTTGATCACCGGATAACGACTGATTGGCGTTTCGGCGCTCTCGCGACCAAGCATCTGGCGCGCCATCATGTCTGACATAGCCAGCACATAGCCGCCAAGTGTGCCAGCATAGCCATTAACTAAGTGCTCAATCTTTTTCGGGCTCACGTTTAACAGCTGGCCAACCTCTCGAGCCGTGTCGCTGGTGTAAGCGTTATAGCGATCAGCTGGCATACGGTTTTCATCGCCCATCCCCTCAATCGCTGTGCCTTTAAAGAATGACTTATTGGTCATTACCTCAACGACTGGCAAAGCGATTTGCGGTATTGGGTTTAACGCCATGGTATTAAATACAGCATTACCTACCGCTCGGCCTAGGTCACTACCCGTTTGCGAACCAGTACCAAAGCCGAATAAACGCTCAGGCATGGTCCCGAATACCACGCCAAGCTCAAACGGCTTAGGTATACGGAAGTGATCTTCACCTATCCAGAAATGCCAGTTTGCGTCCTTGTCCCAGTCTGGTAACTCTTTATAACGGTCATCGTCGTCATTCATCGCCGCCAGTGCCAGAGAGAACGCGGCCACCTTTAAGCCTTTCATCGCCAAGTTTGCCGATAGCACCTTAAGCACTTTATCGTTTTCACCCGCTGCCGATGCCCGGGCTAATTTATACATACCCTGCAAGCGCGCATTGAAGAAGGGTAAAAAGTCGATCATGGTACTGATCAGCGCAAAGTTACCCTTAAGCGAGTAGTCCATTAGGTCTTTCGCTTCAAAGGCCGCTTGTCGGCGAGATTTACCCGCGGTTAAACTCGCTTCGTAAGTTGATAGCCGGTTGGCATTTTCTACCTTGTCGCTGGCATTGCGGTACTTCTCGAGTAGCATCTTGCCATTCGTCACCAAGCTGCCCATATAACCATCAATCTGCTTGTTAGATAATCCCTTCTGAGCCAGTGCTCGGCGTATCTGCTGCGCTGCTGCTTCTGGATCTGCCCCGTGAATATACCCGCCTTGGAATGCTGCGCCGCTGAATATCAAATCGCGGTAGGCCTCATCTTCCTTAAATGCCTTTTTCAATCCTTTAATTGAATCAGTACCTAACTTAAAGTCATCTTTGTTAATCATCCACGCATGCGCCGCGTCGCGGATAAAGTTTTTAAAGATGAAGTCAGGCGATAGCGTTACGCCTGTAGTCAAAAAGCGTTTTGCACTGCGCCCCATGCGGTTAAGCAGCGCTTGGCTGCCAACATCATTCACCGCGATTAAGCCACGTAGTAATGCCGGATCAGTAACCGCATAAGCTACCGCTTGGCCGTCGCGCATCACCTTAACTCGCTGGATGCTGTTAAGCTCACGCTGGCTCAGCTTGGCAAACTCAGGGCTGTCGACTTCGGTCATAAACTCGGTGCCACTTAAGTTATCGGTGACCTCAAGCATGGCTTTGTTTTTTAGCGCAGCGTCGAGCATGGTTGACTGGCGCAAGATAATATTCTCTAGCAGGTCTTTAGTTGACTGCTTGCCGCCTTTCAGCTCTTTGATTTTGGCGCTCTGGCCAGCAATACCCTTCTTAGTGAATGGCGCTGTGACCATAGATGCAATATCTTGCATTTCTGGATCAACATCTTGCTCACGGAAGAACGGCACATAATACTGCTCATCAAATCCGGCTCGCTGCGCTTCACTAATCAGACCTGCGCCTTGGGCAACATCCAGCACGGCCGAATTGATTTTGTTGTACTCGGCGCGCACTTCTTCAAATAGCTTTTCTTTGCCGTCTGCAAGGGCTAACAGTTCGTCAATATCGGCTTGTGATAGGTTGTTCTCGCGGCCTTCGGCTTTGAGCTGCTTAGCGCGGTTAGCGCCCATCCATGCCAGCCAGTTATTCAGCTCGCCGTCTGGTAACATGCCGAATACTTCAAGCAAGCCTTTAGTATCAGCTTTGCGCTGAATGATGCCATCTTTCCACATGGGCGCACCGTAGTGGAAAACACCGTGCAATACGTCTGATAAACCTGAGGCTAAACGGGCAGACACATAACCCATTTTATTAGGATCGGTAATGCCTGCCGCTTCTTCGGCTTTTTTAATGCCGTGCAAGCCGTCGAAGATGCCCTCGTTTAAGCGGCTCCAAAAGCTGGATTGCTTAAGCGTGTCGGCGGTATTGCGGTAATTATCGGTGATCTTCTCTTTCAGCGTTTGCTCGGCTTCTTCCTCGAGTCCAAGTTTTTGCTTGGCGGTGCGCTCATCTGGCGCCGTAGCAGCTTTACTAAATAGAATATCTGCTGGCGCTTCATCGCGCGCATCAAGCACTTTATTGGCCCTATCCGTGCGCTGCTTGCGCTTATCGAAACCGCGCACAATGGCCTGCATCATATCTTCCATTTCATTGCGGGTGATGTTGGACTTGATGATCCCCAAACCTTCAAGTTGACGGCGCAGCCATTTAGTTAACTCAAACCACCACGCTTTAGCCGTGCCGCGCTCCGGTTGGTTTTGCACAAAGTTGGCAAAAACTTCCTCTGCTTTCACGGCATCTGATGCGCCAGCGTAATCCTTATCAATACGGTCCCAAAGCTCTTTAAAGTCTTTACGGCTACGGCTTGAATTAAGCTTATTGATAAACTGCTGATACTTTTGCGCGCCGATAACAGTATGCAAGCCACCGTGGGCTAACACCTCATGCACTAACGTTGAGCGCAGTTCGTCAATGGATTTGAAGTTATCTAAGATTAAGTAAGCGCTGTTGCGTCTGTCGTCATAGGCGCCGTAAATTGTTTGACCTTCCATCGCCATAGCTGGCACGTTGAAGCGGGATAAAAATTCATCCTGTGACGTGAATAGGTTAACCCTGATCCCCGCTGCGCCAGATAAACGCTTCATCACATCATCAACGGCGCGCTGTGCTTCTGCTTGAGTAAATAAGCGAGCGCCACGGTTAGCGCCTTTGGATTGCTTAAATATGGGGTCGGAACCGTTTGGCAACCTATACATGGTCTCGCTAATTTGGAAGTCCTTTCCTTTTCCAGCGTTTTTGATAAAACCAAATCGACCATAAAATTCTTTTAGTCGATTAATATTGCCGCCAAAATCTGCCGAAGGAGTTAACGCTAATGTCTTGCTATTTGCATCAGCCCATTCAATAACACGTTGCATTACTTTCGAGCCTATTCCTTGCTCTCTAAGTTCAGTTGGCAAGGTGATATTTGAAATAGTGACAAGCCCATTGTTTTCAGAGATTGACAGTTTTAGGCCGTCGTAATCGGCGCGAATTTCTGCGGCCAGTATAGATGCTTCGCTTAGTCCTGATTTGCTATAATAAGTCTCTCCTGTATTTCCGGATTGTTCTTGCTGGTTATCAACCTTTGATTCTGCTGTTTTTTTGCTTTCATGTTTAGCTGCTGTCTGGCTATTGGGCTTATCATCTAAACCAAACTCTTTGCGCAATTCGGCATAGGCCATGCGGTTAATGCTTTCAGGCGTGTCACTGTTGAATTGCTGATAGGTTTCAAAGGATGACTCAGCTAAGGCCTTATCAATCTCAGTTTCGTATGAGTCGTTGAGTTTGCTAACGGCATCATCGTAACCAGGTGAGCCCTTCTTAAAGCCCTGCTTTTTAATCTCGGCCTGAACCCACTTGGTTTTAGAGGTGCGCAGAATTGCAGGTGTTTCGGTGATATTGCTATCCGCTTGCTTTGGTGCTTTTGGTTTAGCTGACTCGATATCGACTTGTTGCTCTACGGTTGGCGTAGCACCCGCCTGAGTTTCAGAACTTGGGAACTCATGAGCAAGATTGATTAGCTCTTTGATCGGCGCATTCAAGCGGATCACTTTAATCGTTTCGCCCTTCTCGCGTTTGGTTAGCCATTGGTGATGGCCGTCGAGTACGTGGTTATCACTCGATACCAAAATAGAACGGTCGCCACCTTCAAAACCTAATGCTTTTTTCACTTTAGCGGGTGAAAACTCGGCCTGTGTTGGTTTAAGTGAATCCGCTGGCACTTCTTCGGTTGTATGCTCAACGCCACGGGCCTTCATAAAGTTGACCATAGCGCCGCGATGTTCAGCTTTAATCTGCGGCATTTCAGCGCGGGGAATATTCAGCGTGCCCGTTTCAGGTGCAAAGGCGGTCCACTCGTTATTAATTTTGTCGCCAGCTAAGTCTTGGGCGGGTTCTGCATTGGTTAGTGCAGTAGGTGTTGATGGTTGTTCAGCTCTAGTAGAAATATCCTCTGCAACGTTGGCTCTAGGTGTTTCGGCACTATCTGAAACTTGCTCGGCGCTTGGTCGTTGTAGCTCAGAAACTGATCCAGTTCCTGCGCTTCCTGCATCGATATTGCCTGCGCCTGTTGTGCTTGTTGTATCCATTGGCGCATTTACTGTGCCCTCAGTTGGTGTTGCTGGTTCAGTTTTAGGCACCACTCGCCAGCCAAAGCCGTTATCAAGTTTTACCGCTTCAAGTTCGGCGCCTTCGCGTTTTGCCGTGCGAGCCCCTTTGCTGATCAACGCTTCTTTAGCTGAAGCAAAAGGCGTGTTGTTCGATTTGACATTGATACCCTGCGCAGCTGGTGAAAAAGAATCAGGCGCAAAGATAATGCCTTTATCCTCGATGGTGAGTGGGCGCTTGGCGTTGTCACGGGTAAATTGATCTGCAAACTCCTGACGCTGCTGAGCTGGTCTACCATCACCTGCAAAAATAGTATTAGATTGGCCGATAAGGTTAGTTGGCTGCGCGGCCATCGTGTCGCGAGTGCGTTGACGGTTTAGGTTTTCGCCGTCAATAAATGGCGCGGATAAAAGCCCAGTTACAGGGATGCGGCCTTGGCCTTCTGGTGGCAACCATTCACCTTCACGGCGATTGTCTGCCAGACCTTGCACGCTATCCATGGCTTGAGTTAATGGGCTTGGGTTGAATTGCTCAGGCACGGTCGGAAAGCTGCGGCCCTTCATCGCGTTATCGCGCGCGATTGCCTCATCACCAAAGCGGCCAGTCTGCATCGTATCGCCCATACCTGCACGACGGGCTGCTGTGGGTTGATCATAGTTAGGTTGCTGTGACTGTTGCGCTTGGCCAGCTTGCGCCATGCTATCCATATCAGCACGGCGATTAGCCGCTTGCTGCGAGTCTGCGTCCATCGCACCCGCTACGGTTGGGTTGGTTTCACGAATAGGATCGGCAGCAGGGTTTTTAGCAGGTTCACGGTCAACAGGATTGCGATTAGCAATGCCACCAATACCGCCAGCACCGGCACCAAAGCCAGCGCCAATAATCCCCTCATTAAGCGCAGCCAGTTTAACGCCAGCCATCGGATCACGCTGGTCGATTTTCGATAAAGCGCTATCAACGGCATATTGACTAACCCCCGCTTGCGTAGCCTCGGTTGCGCCTTCGGTAACACCGCCAGCTAACGCACTGCGAAATGCGCCAGACTTAGCTAAGCGAACGCCAGTTAGGGCGCGACCTATGATTGGATCTCCAATGGCAGAAGCGGCGAAATTAGCTAGCAACGTTTTAGGATCGCTGCGCACTTCACTGGCGACCTGCTCAGCAAGTTGAGCTTTGGCTTGATTCCATTTGCTTACATCGTCAAGTTCTGGTGATTGGGCATCGATATTTAAGAAGGTTTGTTTGAATAAATCAGAGTCGGCCAGCACTTGATCTGGCATCTTTAATACTTCTTGTCGCGCTTGGTCCATTGCCTGACCAGTAGCTGCACTGCCACCCGTCGCGCCCATACCTATTGCTTGCGCAACCTTCGCAACTTTGGAACCAAGGCTAAGTGCTTTAGTGGCTAAACCTGCCGCCCCTGCGCCTGGCACTGCGGTAGGTACAAACTGCCCAGCGACGTTTGCCATTTGCAACAGCCACGTATCAAGGTCGGTCATGCCGTCGCCTAGCTCGGTTTCACCTTGGGCATTGGTTTGGAACATCTGCTTGCCCATAGCCTCTTGACCGCGGCTAGACATTTGGCCGTACTGATCATCGGCAATGCCGTATAACGATTTAGCGATGCCGTCAGCACCAACAAAGTCGAAGATGCCTCCTAGCCCTGACGCTGCCCCCGCTTGGAATGAATCAACCACATCACCAAAGCGTCCTTGTTCTTGTGGTTTAGTTTGCGCCGTGGTTGTGGTGCGGTATTTGTTAGGGTCAAATCCGAGTAGCGACATTGTTCAGGCTCCAAAAAAAGAAAACCCGTCACATGGACGGGTTAATAACATTTTGCTGATTGTTTAGCGTGGCATCATTGAGGCGCCATAAGCAGATTGCACGCCGCTTTCACGCAATCGTTTTAGGTATTCATTTTGCTGTGATATGGCATCAGGCGATAATAACCCGGGCTTGCGCGTCACTTCGCCACGGTCGTTAAGTAAAAAGTCCACGGCCATTTCACGCTTTGTTTCACCAGGCTTAGGCATCGCGTTACCAGATACTTGCGTTTGAGGCTGGCGTACACCTTTAGCCCAACCGCCAATATCAAAGCTAGATGGAATGGAAGCGCCAGATGCTTGCGGCTCTACTGAGTTAGTTACTGCTGGTTCTGTCGCTGGCGCAGAATCAGGCAAAAACATACTGAATCCATACTTATTGATTTGATCACTGCTTAAGCCTGAACGCTGAACAATTTTACCTGCATCTTCAATATAGCTTTGCTGTAATTCAGACATGGCAGCGCGATACGCCTCAGGATCGGTGACCTGTTTTGTCATTGGATCGGTAAACATATCGGCAACTTCCTTTGCCTTAGCGCTCTTAATTGAATCTAGGCGTTCAAGTGCTTGGCCTAACATCATTGCCGATTGTTTTTCGTCCTGCCGACCTTCACGCGCATTGGCGCGGTTGGCATCTTGCTCACGGAATTTCACCGAGTCTTGATAACGGGCATCTTCCTTAGCACTGCGCTCGGTATAGCGCTGTTCTTCCTTGGCTTGCTGTTGTTCATAACGTGCATCTTGTTTAGCAATGCGCGCATCTTCTACTGCCCAACGCTTTTCAATACTCGCTTGTCGCATCCGTTCTCGTTCATCCTCACGCATTGCCATAGCGTAGGCATAAAGCCCTTGCCCAACAGCTTGGCCTGCGCCCATTAATCCTTGACCTAATCCGGCTAATAGCGACATTACATACCCCCTTGCGCGGCACGCTGCATTAAGCCTTTAGGCGCTGGCTGTGCGCCTTGCTTTGGTACAATACCCAGCGCTTGGCCTTCTTTGGTTGCGTCTTCAACCGACTGCTTTAGCTCATTTACATCAAGCTCGCCCATCGCTTCTTTAGTAGAAATATAAGAGCTATAAGCTTGGCTTATCGCGGTATCAATAAACTGATCATTGATTTCATCCTCTGCCAGTGCGCCAGCGTCAACTGCAAGCGCAGAAAGCTCCATAAAGATTTCCATGGCAAAAATCAGTTTAATGTCGTCGCTAAATTCCATTTGCTTACTAACAGCAATCAATACCGTTGCCACCGCATTACCAATGCCCTTGGCAATATCCTCTGAGTCCTTGATCATGGCGGCAATTTGGTCACCCGTTTGCCCCTCGCCATGAATAATCACTTGGGCGACCTTCATAGCATCAGCTAACTGTTTTTCTTCCTGAGGCGTTAAATCTTCACCGTCATCAGGCGCATTCATTGGTTGTGGTTGCATAGCCATGGTTAGCCCACCGTGTTAGTTAAATCGTCGAGAGTTGACGGTTGCCAAGGTTTAATACCTGCCGGAGCGATATTCGCCATAGGGGATAAGTTAACCTTGCCAAGCAAACCGCCAATATTTAAATCGGTTTGATTACCCGCGCCATCAACACCCCAGTAAGTCATACGCTTGCGTGCTTCTTCGGCTTCTTTTTCTGCTGCGCGGCCCTGCATAGCACCGCCGATAAGCTGCGTTCCGGCTTGGATTCCTGCTGCGGCCATTAGTCCGCCACCTGCTGTACTAAGGAGTCCACCACCTGCTGCGCCAGCTCCTCCAGTAAAACCAGAGCCGATCATGCCAGGTGCTAAAGCTTCACTAGCTGTAAGTGCCCCACCTACACCAGAACCAATACCTGCTGACGTACTGGCGGCTGCATTAGCTGCGGCCGTTAACTCTGCTGCTGTCATTCCTGTAGTTGATGCAGTTAGCCCAGAACCAACAGCAGTACCTGCTCCTGTTGTAGCGCCTGCACCAGTGCCCCACACTCCGGCGCCAATTTGCGACGCTGAACCCGCGCCAGTGGTAATACCGGATCCTACCGTTGTTCCAACGCCAGTCGCAGTTGTTGCCCCTGTTCCTGCTGCGGTTGCTGCGCTACTGGCTGCGCCTGCTGCCGTAGCTCCCGCTGCTGCACCTGCTGCCCCAGTCCAACCGCCTGCAATTGCGCTACCAGCTGCGGCAAAGTTACCCGCCGCAATAGAGGATGCTGCGCCAGTTACCCCACCCCAAGCAGACGCAATCCCGCCTGCTGCCGTTCCACCTGCGCTCATGGCCCCAATCAGGGCCGCACCTCCAAAGTAAATAAGCACGGCTGCGGCCACGACCTTAAAGATTGGGCTTGATTCAATCTTTTCGCGGATCTTAGCGGTTTTCTTGTGAACCCATTTGAAAACAGGATCTAAGGTTCCCGTGATTTTATGCGCAAAATTACGCAACTTCTTAAATGCTTTTCCGACAGCGCTCATACTGCCTCCTGTCAAATAATTTGATTAACTTTGCGATTAAAGCAGGCGGTTATAAAAACCACCGACCAAGGTGAAGTTATGCTTTTCGTATAGCCGACCTATACGTCCGTCAGCGTCGAGCCCTGAGCTGACGCCGAGCAAAATGCTTTTTACTTTAGGGAATGATTTGGCCCAGCGGATAAAACGGCGCAGTAACCAAACGGCTTGATCTGCATGTTCTGGCAGTACGCAAAAAGTTAGGTCTGTGGCGTAGCAGTCCTTGCTAAACCAGTGTTCTTCTTGCATTGCCAGCAAAAAGCCAACTACATCGCCATCGACTACTGCAACAAAAGCCTCCATGCCTTTGTCGCTAATGCAACGTCGCACCATATAGCTGGCTTTTGTGTCGTCCATTTCAACGGGGTAACTAGGCGCTTTGGCAAGGGTTTGCCTGCCGATCTCCAAAATGCGCTTAAGGTCGGCATGGGTTGCGGTGCGGATCATGATTACCTCACCTGCTGCTGTTTAACACCGCCTACATCGCCGCCGATATAACCCGCTCCGGGATAAGTACCCGTTTTAGCTTGCTGGTTAACAACAGTGCCAGTACCTCCACCAGTACCGCCACCCCCACCCGTTGAGCCAGTTCCTCCGGTTGAGCCTGTATTACCCGTTGCTGGCGGTGGCGTGACTAATGGCGGTGGCGTAGTCGCTGACGCACCATAGATGACTGACAACATATTGGCTTGGCTTTGCAGTGTGCTAACGATGTTGGCTATTGCTGCTTGTTGTTGCGCAGCGGTCATATTCGGGTTCGACATAGCCATACCGATGGCCTGCATCGCAGCGTTTACCGCCGTGCTTTGGGCATTGCCATATTCCATCTTGGTTTGCTGGTCAAAGCCGCGCGTTTGGGTTTCAAAGTTGGCTTGGATTTGAGCGTTAAGCTCTTTCCAGCGCTGATCGTTTTGTAACTCGTTAAGTTGCACTTGATACTTTTGTAAAATCGCATCACGGTCGGTTTGAATTTGCGCACTGCGCTCCATTTGCGCTAATTGCAATGACTGTTGTTTATCCAGCGTTCCGAGCTGCTGCTTATACTTTAAATCTTCAAGCTGCGTTTGGAATTCACGGTTTACGTTGTTTTCATTAGTCTGCCAAGATTGTTGGGCATTCAGTTCTTGCAAGCGCTGTTGTCCTTGGGCGTCGAGCGTGCCAAGCGACTGTTTATACTTCAAATCTTCAAGCTCAGCTTGGAATTGACGATCGGCGTTTTTCTCGCTCGTCTGCCAGCCCATTTGGTTATTTTGCAGTTGGTTATTGATGGCACCTTGTTTATCTGCCATCGCCGCGTCTTGTTGGTTTTTGATGTTAGTTTGGTCAGAAGTAAATTGATTTTGCCAACCTTGAGACTGGGCTTGGTTGTAGGTTTGTGCGTCTTGCTGGGCAATCGGTAGCGCCTTATCAATCATCGAAGATAAAGCCACCTCATTACCGATCGAGCTTGATTGCAAGCCACGAGCGGCGTTGTAGCCTTGAGCGTTGGCGATGGCTTTGCGCATTAATGCGCTATTAGGGTCAAGTAAGCCGGTAATTTGATTTTGTACTAACGAATCTTTGCTTGGGTCATATTGATACTGTTTATCGCTTGTCACGCCATTAGTGCCAACATTCTGATACTCATTAGGTGTAAAAGTGTTGTCTTTTACATTCGCCTTAGGCGCATTAGCTAAAGCGTCACCAGTTACAGACTGATACTGCGCAGGTGTAAAGGTGTTTTTAACAGGTGCAGGCGTAGGCACTTGATACTGACTATTGTCAATCGGCTGTGACCCTGTAGGATTGGCCGGTGTCGTTGCGGAGTTTTCGCGCCCTCCAGTTGGTTGAGTGCCTGGCTTTGGCGGCACAGGATTAGGTGCGCTTTGAGTGGTTGCCATTTGCTGCGCTTTACCCATTAAGCCGCTGCCGCTTGCGGTGCTAACATCAAAACCAAATCCAGCTCGGTCGATATTGCCAGTCATAGTCGCATTTTGCCCCTCATATGGAAGCGTTTTATTGACTGGCGGCGTTTGATTAATAGGATAAATCGCTTTATCTGTTGGTTTTTCAGGCGCAGGCAGTTGGCCTACAGGCTGAATAGTCTGCACTGGCTTAATTTGTTGCATAGCAAATGAACCTCAGGCGTGAGATTTAAAAATCGTTAAAAATTATCAGTTAAGTGAGATATAAGCAGGATTGAGCAAGAAAGGCGTGCTTAATGGCACGATATAAAAATCATACGTGAATTTAGCACTAATGCAATCGGTTAGTTTATGCGCATTAGTTTTTTACAAAAGTCCAGTTAGCCTCTTTGTAATCGTTGATTAGCGCGTTTGGTAATGCCAGCGGAACGCCAGCAGCATCGAGTAATAGCTGCGATTCACCCTGCGCTTTAACCATGGGCAGTTTTATCACTGGTGAGCCAGCAATGGCAGTGTGCAGTTCAATATTGCTAATCACGCCACGTAGTCCAAATGCGTATTCACTATCAGGCACAAAACCTGAACCAGTATCGCCAGGCACATTGTAAACACGCTCACCGTAACTTGGTCGACTACCTATGCGCAGCAGTTCGCCTTTGGTTGAGTTCGTTGGATTTATAGCGCCATCAATATGGTAAATCTGATAAGTACCGCTACCTTTTGGCTTGCAGCTTAACCTCATTGAATCATTTGGCCCAGTGCCTGATAACCGGTAAAACTCAATAAGCCAGTCACCATCTTGTAAGCCAAAGGCAATCTTGCGCTGAAACAGATAGCCAAAATAACTCAGTTCCATAATATCGCGCTGCGGACCACTAAAGCACAGTGAAACCTTAGCCATTTGCCGCTTATTGCCGTAGCTAAACAAGGTAGATTTGCTGTTGATAGCGCCGATATTATCAAGCCTAAACGCAATGCTAAACGGTTTGTTTGCGCTAATGGCGTCAGCTTGATCAATTTCTATAGCGCTTTGATAGCCAGTGAGCAAATAAGCAAATCGCCCATCCGTTGGCGGCACAATTGGCTTCGTTGGTTCACTCGGGTTGTAGCTATTGTCTCTGTAGCGATAAAGCAGTTGCAAGCGGTAATCAACCGCCATGTCCGCTTCCTTGATAAATACTGCATCGGCTACAATGGGTGTTGCATATTCTATTGAATACCGATCACGCTGCATGCGGTAAAAAATAGCGCCTGAGCGCATATAGAACAGCATAACATCGCTGCGTGGATTCGATGTGTCCCAACGAATATCAAAGGTAGCGCAAGGGTAATTTCCATCACCAAATTCGGTAATAATGTTTTGAACTAATACCGGATCAAACCAATATAGCTTTAACTTATTATCTAGCGTTTCAAAAAACACCATAGGACGACCGAGCTGGTCAAATGTAGCAGCTAACCTCTTAATGTTATCAGCTAAAAAAACGGACGTTGTAGGCTCAAATATATTTCCGTTATGTTTACTTGCAGTAACCTCGCTGCCTGTAAACTCAAACAACCACCACGCCGCTTTAATATTTCCACCACTGGCATTTAATTGTTCAGGACCTAGTTCAAGCTCAAATGGATTTTCAGAGGTGTGATGCGGCTTGCTTATTCCGTAAGTCGCATACTCTTTTAACTGCTTATCATCGCTCCATCCAGTATCAGGAATCATATTAACTCCTATTTTCTGGTTATTGAGAATGATAGTGATACTGTGTATCCAACTGTATTATTTTTTGGTAGAGGAGGATTAAATGCGATTGCTATATTAGCCACGTTAGCAGATGTATATATTACGCAAAAACCTATGCTTGCTCCATTTGGTAATTGCGTAGCTGTTGGTATTGTACATGATATAGTCTCTTTGATTACTCCTGCTACACTTCTGTCTGTTGTTGAACTGGCTGTTAGATTCACCCTATTTCCTGAGTTAATATCTAGCCTTGCTGCTGTGCCAGTTGGCGGGACTGACATTACTTCCTTAAAAAAGAATGAATTAGCAGTGGTATTTGCGTAAGGGTATCTAGTAGGCATTATGGACGCTTCTTTTGTGCTGCTAGATGCGTATGACTCTGGAAATCCAACAATAACGCTTGCTTGGTAATTAGCTCCACCTATGTTAATGGTCTGAGCTGGTTGCCTTGTCTCTATTTCAACAAAAAAACTGTACTCAACACTTAATTGATCAGATGCTGTTAATGTTATAGATGTTGGGTTTCCATTGGTGTCTTTTACTAGTGTTCGGACAAGTATTGAAGATAATGAAGAATTAGAATTATAAATAGCTATTTCTGATATGTTCCCAACTACTGCACCTAAAGCAAAAGAGTAAGCCATCTTTCTACCGACAGTAGCGACTGAACCGCTCCACGTTGTTGGTATTTCTGATGAGCTCCCGTTTGCACTACTAGATATCGGCCCAATTTTATTGACTAATGCCGTATCTGTAACTGTTGGTTCAGTGGTGCCAGTCCCAACTCCGCAATAAGTAAACTCGGTAGCTGAAGTATTACTGAAAGCATTGTTAAGTAATAGATTTGAGAATTCCGCTGACTCTACTTTTCTTCCGTCAGAATGAGTGATAATTAATTTAAATTTGCCATAGGCTTTAGCGTCAATGTTTAAACCGCTCATAATTTTATAACTCCAACTGAATAAGTACATCTTCCTGTATCGGCATCTATTGCTTTTACACCTACAAAACCAACTACCGAAGCGTTATAACTAACTTTGCCAGCGTCATTTATAGACGTTTTAATTAATCCACTTTGGATAACGCTAACATCGTAATTTATTACCCCGTAATCAACTTCTTTTGGATCTGTTTTAGCAATCATTTCTACCGCAACAGAGTAATTTATTAATCCATAATCTAAGTCTGATAAATTTATGCCGCTTATTACGCTAATGTCAGTAGAATAAGATATTGCACCTGTGTCATCAAAGCATTTTACTGGGCTATAAATCGTGCTCTTTAAAACCCCGTCCCGATAATAAACCCTCTCCCGCCTTGCTTGTGATGCGCCTGCTAATACCGCAAATAACGCTTGCGCTTGGGTGAGTTTGATAGGTTCGCTCATGCTGGCTCGCTTACGGCAATACGATTTCAGCTGGGTAAATATCCCCAACCATTAGCCACACAGTTTCACTTAAACTAATCAATGCCACCGCCGAGTTTTTGCCATAGGCCCGCAGCGTTCCGCTTGATAGTATCGCCACCCCTTGCGCTTCATCTGGTACTAACCACAATTCTGCATCGGTTGCCGCAGTTAAAAAGATGATGCTGCCAGTTGCCACAACCGGATCACCATTTACCGTCCTTAGGCTGCGCCCTACTGTTACCAGCACTTTACTTTGTGCTTCTGTTGGGCTTTCAGGGACCACATAATTACAGGTAATAAACTGGTTATGGCTATCGCCATCAACGCTTATCGCATTGGTTGAATCGGTGACAAAAGTTAATTCATGGCTTGCATTGAGGATTAGCTGCGCTGCTGGCAATAAATCAAGATTGCCTTGCTTGTTGATGTACAGCAGTGTGTCGGTATATGACTGTAATGGGATTTCTGTATTACCCACAAAATTAGGCGGCAGCTTCACCACAAAGCCATTAATCTGCGCCGTGATTTGCTGCAAGCTGGCCGAGATACCGCCTAGCTTGGTATTCATCGCAGGCGCGCGGATAGTCGTACCAGTCACAAACGGGCTATTATCTTGCCAGTAGCTGAGTTGAGTCATACCGATTCCTTGATAGTAGGCTTACGCCTACGGGCTCTTTGTTAGCGCCTGCGGCTAACTGGTTTGCTGTGCAAATATAGGTTTGAAATGATGTGCGGCGGTAACTGCTTTGATGTGTTGCTCAGGTGTAATGCGATATTGCGCGACACGCCAGCGATATACATATCAGCCCAGTTGGTTGAGCTGCTGCCCCAAGTGGCGTTATCCCACTCTGATAAATCCCACTTGCTGCCAGAACCGACAATCAACTCACTGTCTGGCGTGTCAGGGCTCATAAAATCAAAATAGGCAATGGCATGCATTAAGACTTCGGTTACGCTATCGCACTCAATGACCAGCTTATGCCATTTCTTGCGCGTTTCAGGGCTGCCAAAGTGCATAAAGCCAGTAAGCAAATAACTCTCGTACTCAAGCCCGTCAAAGCTAAAGCCTTTGTCTAGCTGATACACAAAGCCGTTTTCTGCGCCAACGAATACCGACTCAATACCAAAAGCGTTCTCACCGCTAAACGCGCAGCGGATCGGTATGCCATAGTTAATTTGGGTGAATTGTGGCGAACCGTCTGGCGCTAAAGTGATAAACAAAGCGCTGCCATCTGTGAAGAACAGCCGATATTGGTTTTTGGTTTTAATCGTCACGCTGCACATATCGCGGCCAGCATATTGATCAAGCAGAGGCTGCACCTTTTGGCTAATGGTAGCTTGAGCAAAGTCACCAAATTGCTGTACACGGGCCAGCATAGTTAAGCCACGGTCATCGAGGAATAGCGTATCGCTTAAGCTCTGCGCGGTTGCTGTACGCATGCCAACCTTTGTGCTTAAGCTTTTTAGTTGAAAATCCGCTTTGCTGCTGCCATACAGCATATACAGTCGATTTCGGCAGCCAATAGCGCAAGTGTTGTCAGCCTGCACTTGCATTTCGGTGATTTCGTCGGCCACTGCGATTTCACCGCCACCATCCACAGCACTGAACTTAGTTGGGTCACCTACCGCACTAAACACAAATGAGCCGCCACGGTAACCCAGTAGCAGCACTTGGCTTGGCAATACCTCAAGCGCTGTTGGCGCATCGGGTGTGATTGGACCCGTTATTTGGGTAAAGGTTGTGCCATTAAAGCGGAACGCAGGGTTTTTGCCATCAACGCCGATAATCTCAAGCGTGCCAGCGCTGCCAGTAAAGTTAGTTTGCCGCGTAAATAAGCGTCCATTGGGCGCAAGCACTGGTGTTGTGACCTCAACCCAACCGGCTACCGTGGCGCGATAAAGTTTGGCGGCGGTGCCATCGGCGATATTGCGCATCGCATAAACAATGCCAGCAAACATAAACACGCCAATAATCGGGCCAGTGCCAGGCACAGCTTGAATCAATGTTCTGCGCGCTTCAACTTCAACATCTAACGCGGCTAATGCTTCATCGTCGGTATCAAATGGGAATCCAGCTAAATCGACAATCCGCACCGCAGAGGGTGATGGTCTACCGTCGAAACGCTCAAAGCCTGTCACGCGCTGATAGCGGCCAGAGGTGTTAATCTCATAGTTAACCAGCTCGCGGCATTCGCCTGGCTTCATATCGCTATCACTATCGGCCAGATTTAAGCCGCCACGTAGTGATAGCGCAGCAGGAGTAAACGACATTAGTACGGCCCCCGCGCAAAGCCCATCTTAGGCAAATAATCACGACAAAGCTCACTTAGCTTTTGCTCATACTCAAGCGATGCTAATTGAATCAAGTTCTGATCTTCTTCGAACTTGCCGTAATAAATCAGGGCTTTTTGCACTATGCAATCATGGTACGCAGCAGGGATAGCCGATACATCGCTATCAGCCGTGAGTGCCACAGGCATCTTAAAATAGTCTGTTCGCGTGCTGTAGTTGCTATCCGGCACAGGGTAAAACATAAAGCTGAGATCAGGTGCAATGGTGACCACTTGCGGCATTCCCTGCCCCGTTCCTTGTGGTTCGTATCGGTCTACCCATTCATCCCAATCTACAACCCGCACAGGTGTATCATTCACCCAAAATCGGTTTATATCCTTTAAGTCGCTTAAGGATAATTCGGTAGCCGAGTAACTTTGCTGACCAACAACAAGAGCCGATTGCGCGCGGCGCCACAGGAATTTCCAATCAGTTTTAAAGCGCTGAATATCAAGATCAGCATCACGCACCCAACCGATAATTTTTGCCAGCACGCCTACCTGATTGATTGTTGACGCTGGACCAGTTCCAGAAACGCCAGATTCCTCGCGCACGCGCACGCACAGCTCTAAGTAAGTCATAGCGCCGCCTAATTAGTCGTAGTGTTTTTGGATAACGCTAAAAGGCCAGCGCTTGACCTTTGTTTCTTGCAAAGATTTCATCTTTGTTTCTTTATCGACGACATTTTTAAAGCGGCTTTCGATAGCGTTATTAAGTACGTCATACACGCCAACGGGTACGCGCGCATCTTCGCCCTTTTTCACTTTATACATCACGCCATTCACACCAACCTGCACGAAGTTATCGACTTCTTCATCTTCGCCGCTATTGTCGTGGATATTGATAGTGACCGCGGTAAGCTCTTTGCCTTCGGCTTCTTGCTCGTCGGTATCGCTTAGATCATTAGCATCGCCAAGGTCTTGATCACCATTTGTTTTAGTGTCATCGAATAAAGAAGGATCAACCTTCTTCATTTCTGCAATCACTTCGGCGCGATCCTTGCCTGATAAATCCATACCCATTTCATCAGCGGCGTATTTAATTAGTTTTGCAGTACCATCTTTGCTAGTAAATTTCATGATTTTCTCCACCGGAAATAAAAAGCCCCCGCGATTAAGCGAGGGCTTTTGTGTGTTTACTGACTGGTTAGGTTGGGTCTACTGAGGCCGCAACTTCGCCACGGACTAACCATGCGTCGTTGAGGATCAGCGCGGTGTACCACGTTTTCCATGCGACCGAACCGTTTTGGCCCATTTCGTCGCCGTGGCTTGGCGTACCAGGGTTGCGCACCATTGGCTTGATAGCGCCGCCAGCTTCCTTGCTGCCTTTCAATGGGATACAGCCAAACGCTTTAGCGCCCATATACAGCACTGGATAAACGTCTGCGCTTGTACCGCCAGTGGTAACAGCCGTTCCGCCATGTGCTCCACCTGCGTTGATCCATGGGTTAAACAGTGGTGAAGCGATATAGCGCACATCTTCCACTGAGCCCACTTCTTCAGCGCAAATGGGTTGACGGTTGCCGTACTCGGCTACAGGAGTAAAGTCGGGCATTTTACGCACGCTTGATACCACGTCGGTATGACACACGGCAACGAACGCAGCCTCAATCGGCTTAGTAGCATAGTTAGGGCTACCAGCCAAAATCGAGGTGATACGCTTAGCACGCTGCGCCATCAGAGCGCGAACCGCTAAACGCTGCACCTTGATGGATAAAGGCGTGTTTACTGCGTTACGGGCTGAGCCATTAGCGTAAACCACGTTAGTACCCGCAATCAGCTTGCCGTAGGTGATTAACTCTACGGTTTCGGCTGCTTGCTCACCCGCCATCATTGCCATGTCTGAGCCCACAGGGTCTTCATGCAAGTCAACAACTTTGTCGGTGATTGGCATCCATGAGCCGTATTGCTGTAGCGTGGCTTGCACATCAGCGTAACGGAAGTTTGTTGCCGCAGGGCGAACGCCTTCTGTTAGCGGTGTAGTTGCTGCCGCTAATGGGATTGGACGGCGAAACTTAATCACTTCACCGGTGTTTTTTGGCATGGGCTTGTGATCACCCAATTTGTTAAGCACTAAGATAGGTTCTGCGTGCTCAAGCATTTTTTTCTCGGCATACACGCCAACGCGCGCGCCGATATCACCATAGCCGTTAGACATGGTATCGCTCCTTAATTACTTGTGATTTGATTGAATAAAGCCACTGGATCAACGTCGTCAGTGTCAGCCGCCGCTTTGCCTGCGCCTTTGCGCGGGATTTCGGCGTAATCTGCTAACGCGGGTTTGGTTTTAGGCTTAGCCGCTGGCGCGCTTGGCGCAGGGCGCGAACCTTTGTAGAGGTTGAGCAACACGATGTTGTCATCTGCAAACGTGCTCTGAGCCATGGCCTGCACCGTAGACGGCTGTGATGCCACCCACTGGTGAAAGTTGGGGTCAACTGCGATTTGCTGATAATCGGGATGCACGCTGGCCAACGCATCAAACTGGTTTTTCAGTTCGGCTTGCTGTTGTGCCTCGGCTTGTTGCTGGCGCATTTCTTCAAACGGCGTGAGCTGCTGCTTAAATGCGTTCTTTGCTGCATCAACCTGATTGCGAACAAAGGCAGCAATCTCGGGAAATTCTTCCTCGACCTCGGCAAATGACTTGCCTTTCAGGTCGTCGGCAGTGGGTAACCCGTTTGCGCTGTTCGCATTGGCACCATTAGCTTGTTCATTTGCTTTTAGCCCTTCGGTCACTAGATTGAGTTTTTTAGTCAACGCAGAGACACGGCCAGCATTGGCGCGATGATTAGCTTCTAGCTGCTGGTGCTGTTGTTTGAGCGATAGATATTCGTTGCGTAAAGGTTCCGGCGCAGAGGCCCAAGGATCATCAGTTGCCGCTTGGCCTTCGCCGGCATCTGTATCTTTTGCGTCTTGCTGGTCTTTCGCTTCGGTATCCTGCTCTTGATCCAGCTCATCAACCTCATCACCGGAGTCGTTAGAGTCCTGTGTGATTTCGTTAAATAAGCTGATTGCATCCACTTCATCGTCAACGCCTTGGCCTTGAGTTTGTTGTGGATTAAGTTCTTGTTGCCCGTCTAGGTTTTTCATTGTGAGTGCCTTTTTGCAGTCATAAAAAAACCCGCCGGAGCGGGTTAGTTAAAATTCAGGTATAAAAAAGGCCGCTATTCGTCAGCGGCCTGTGCTTGTTTCTTTAAGCCGTTTGGATATAAGCGGATTATTTCATCAATCATTTCGATTTTGCCGCGCATCCTTGCTGTCGCCGTTTCGCTCATATCGTTGGCTAGCGACTCGAGTAGTTCCTGACGGTCTTTCAGTAAGCGTTGCTTAACTGCCGCCCATGATTCACTGTTTACATTCAGCATTAGTCAAGCCCATAGTTAGCGGTTAAACCTTGGTTTTGCTTAACCTTTAATTCGGACATGAATTTATCCCACTCGAGCTGCGCGCGACTTTGCACGTTCTGTAGTTCTACCACTAACTTTTCAGTGTTCATCTTGTCGTTCTGTGCCAACTTCATCAGCTCAATGCGCTCTTGAGATTCTTGGCGCTGCATATCGGCGGCAATCTGCTGCTGTTTCATTTGCAAATCAGCTTGCTTCTCTTGCATGCGTTGCTGAGCATTAAACTGTGCAAGCTGCATATCCATATCCGCTTTAATCTGCGCTTGCTGTGTGCGCAACTGCTCAAGCTGCATCGCAGGGTCTTGCGGTCCATTCGCTTGTTGTTCTTCCATCTGCTGCTGATACTGCTTAAGCTCGTCATCAGTCGGGATAATGTCATCTGGTAGAGACTGGGTTTTAATCCACTGCTTGAGGATCTGCACTGACTTAAGTTGCAGCACTGGCGCGAATATAGGGCTATTGCCTGCGATATTGAGGAAGTTAGTTAAGGCTTGGCCGACTTGCTCTTTAATCAGCAACGCCGATGTGCCACGGGCATCGACTTGGTAGTCGCCCTTAATCTCGTTTTCATCGCTGTGCATCATGTTGAAGTGATAGAAGTCGCTAATAAGCGGCGCGGTAATAAAGTCATCCCACTGCTTAACTTGGTTGCGTCGCACGGTATTAGCTGCATTCATCAGCATCGACATACCGCCTAAGGTTTGTGTCGACTGGCCCTGCTCGCCTTGTTGCAGCATTGGCACGCCTGACACTTCGTCAAATAGAATGCGCGCAGTTTGATAAATCTGACTCAGCTCGTTAATGTGAGATTGAAATTCGAACGTACTAAATGCTTGTTTGATATCGGTGATCGAGCCGTCAATATCCCAAAACTTGCGCGGTTTAAGGTCCCAGCTGTTATCTTGAGGTGTTACTTTCTTTTTGTTTACCCCGATTTGTGGTCCGGAGGTAATCGCGCCATTATCGAGAATCATGCGCCAAGTGGTATTAATGATCGCCTGTTCGTCGCGCACCATGCGAGGGATGCCATAACCAAAAATGCTGGAATCGTCTAACTCCCAGTTATAAACACGATAAGGCATATCTTGGCTGTAATCCATTAGTGCAAGTTTGGCCCCGAGCACGACGCCACCGCAGTAAAACACTACTGCATCATATTCGTCTTGCGCCTCAGACTCTTTACCTGCCTCAACAGGTTTTAGAATCTCGAGTTCTTCTAGCACTTGGCGCGATACAGGACCGTGGTACTCCCACGTTTCATAGCGTGTATCGTTGAGAGAATCACTAAGCCCAGCAAGAATGCGCACATCATCCATATATGTGCTGCGGTGCTGGGTTTGTCTCGACGTCATTAGCAGCACTTTAGCTACGCGCGCTTTATCAAACCCCTTGCGATTAACCAAATTGCGGATCTGCTTCTTGCTCATAAAGCGGCGCTCGAATACGAACTCAGCTTCTTCAATGGTCGACGCCGACATATCCGGGTAAAAATCCCAAGGCCGCACGACTTCGCAACCTGGCTCAAAGGATTGCTCAATCACAGTAATAAAGTTGCCATCCGCATCCTTAGTATAAGCTCGGTCTGTTTTACCGAGCACCACTGGGCCTTTGATAATACCGGTGCCAACTACACAAGCGTCGTGAATAACCTCACGACACTTAGCGTTATAATGGGTTTCGGTTAGCTGATCACTAATCAGCTTTTCCATTTTGTCGCAGGCAGTGTTGATAATTTCCTGCTTGCGCGCGGCCACATCAGCATTAGAAATCTTGTTTCCTTGCTCATCTTGATATTGCTCGCCGTTAAGCTCGAAAGGCGTTTCTTTATCGTCAAGCATTTCGACAAGTTTAGGCACTGGCGTTGGTTTAATACCCCAGTTCTTATCGTCGTTAGGGAATAGCAGATCAACTAATTGCGCTTCACCAGCGTTGGTCTTTGCCCGAGTTAGCTTGATAAATACCTGTGCCGTGCCACTGTCTTTCATGGCTTTCAGCGTGGTTTCATCATATTGGCCGTGATAGTTGCGCAAATCTTCAACCATGCGCACATCAATATTGCCGCGCTGATAGATGGTGTCAGATAGTTTGCGCTCAAGCTCTTGCGCCAGAATGTCCAAGTTAGAATTTGGATCATAATCATGGCTGTAGGCTTTAGGTTTTGCGCCTATTTGCTCGTCTGACATTGAGTTATCTCACTAATAGCCGGTTAACGAATCAGCCGCAGCGGTTTGCGCGGCGGTTTGTCTAAGTTGTTCTGTCTTTTCATAATCGATTTCGCCCTGCGCACCTTGGGATAGGTATTGCAGCGCATCGTGTGGATGCGAGTATTTATTCTTGTCAGCAACACTGGTGTAACGCGCATCGCCTGCCACTTGAATGCGGCGCAGCTGATAGCCGCCGTTAAACCCTTTGCGCAGGGTTTTACAGTCGGCGCTCAATTCAAATGCAGGCTTGTTATCGATTTTTTTAGTTAAGAAGAAGCGCACCGACTCCCAGCGATTGTCCGGCTTGTTAGAGCTGGTCGCATAAGCGGTGATGCCGTATTCCATATTGATGATTTCAATCGGGCTGTTCTCGTCATTGCCTGACTTGCCCCAGCCTGCTGGGTCGCAGAACGCCACCATATCGGCCTTACTGTAAGCAGGAAACTCGCGCTTAAGCTCTGGCACTAGGAAGTCCATAAACGAGCGCACGCCCATGTTTTCGCTAACGTATTCGCGCAGCACGCGCAATTTACCGAGTGGCGTTAACTGCCCAATGATGGCCGCTGGTGTCCGGCCAAAGTCGAAACCCATTAGCAAGTCGCCATGCGATTTAATGGGCAGCAGCTTGTTATGGTTAACGTGGAGTACATCATTCCACTGACCTTTATAAATCGGTTGCCCTGTCGCTACAGTGCCGTATTGGTTTGCAAGGTTAATCCTGATCCAATCGTCGGCTTTACCCTGAACCTGATTGATGTAGTAGCCATCTGGCAAGTTAGCTAGGTTTTCAGCATTTGGATTAGCAATCCACTTGGTAACCGCATGTTCGCCTTTGCCGACAGTGACCTCGATAACACCGCCAGGCTGTCGTAAAAAAAGCCACCCTTCTGGGTGGCTTTCTTCTGCGAGCCCGTAATACCAGTGATCATCATCCGGCGCGTTAGTGTCGCCTATCATGCCGTGCCAACTTGGACCACCTTCTGCCGCGCTAGGGTAACGACCATGGCGACCGTCACACATATCGACAATGGCCTTAGATAACTCTTTGACTTCGTTAAGCCAAAACCCTGTTACCTGCAAACCACGTAGCTTACGCACCGCGTCTGGCCTGTCTAGCGCCAAGAAAACCAGTTCAGCCTTAACCCGAGTGCCATCTTCTAGATCAAAGTCTAGGTAATGGGTCGGCGGGAAGTCTTGGTTAAACTTCCCTAGCTGGCAGTCCTCGTTGTGATATAAGTCGCACCAGTCCTTAATCGTTGTACCCTTGAGATCAGGATAGGTGTTACGCACCGCAACGAAGCGCGATTTACGAACGCCAAACGAATTGGGCGCTTGTTCGCACATCTGGTCAAATACACGCATGGCGCTGCCGTAAGTCTTGCCGGAACCGATAGGGCCCATGATGAACGTGTTACGGCCGCGAGCTGTAATATACTGCTCAAGAACATCGCCTTGAGCCGCGACATGGAATTCATAAGTTGTTTGCTCTGACACACGCTGTTACTCCTCCTGTGCCTTAGCCTTATTTCTTCCGGTGTAGCGGCGAACAACCACTTTAGGCCGTTCGCTAACTTCAACTTTGTCGGTCCACATTTTGCGGTACTTACCAAGCAGCTCAAGGGCTTTCATCTTGTCCCATTGCTTAAACTTCTTGGTAAATCCCACTTGCTCACGGTCGTCGCCAACGCCTTCAAATAACTCGTCTGTTTCAACGCCAGCCACGGCACGGCGGCAGTGTTCAGGCCATTCCGCAAACGGCTTTAATGAACCGTCGTCGTTATAGATTGGTGCCATATCAGCAAAGGCCACCATTGCGGCTTCACGGATAATGCGCTCAATTGTCACGTTGTTAACGTCGAATAGCTGCTCTATATGCCAATCAATCGCTAACTTAACGTGTGGGCGCTGGTACATTTCCCAACCGACCTTTTTAGGGTCTTTTGACTGGGAACCAGCACGCGCAGCAGCTTGAGCCTTGTTATGATCAATCAAATACTCAGCGACAAACTTCCGCTCTAAGTCAGTGTATTTGTGCTGACTCCAATCGAATCGAGCCCTAGTCATTTACCGCTCAACTCTTTAGCTAAACGTGCTTTAGCTAGCTCTGACTCAAGCCGTGTAAGCTCAGCTTCTCGTCTATCCTTTCTAGCGTTATAAACTAAGTTGACGATGAAAGTCAGTAAAGCCAAGAACAATCCACCCCACAGCGCCAAATCGTTCACAGTAAAAGCGCCTCCAGCTGCTGTAGTAATAGAAGCGCCGTAGCTTGCAGCAGCCGTAACTTTCTGCGAACTCATATCACTAATCGGTTGATGTAGATTGTTCATTAGCCTTTGCCTCTCGCCAGTCATGCAGCGCTTGCCAGTCGGTATTGCACCGTTCTAGCGCCGCAATGAGTGTCAATGAGTAGTTATAGAGATCGGGATTTTTGCGGCCCGAATAGATGGGGATCTGGCACTTGCTCAGTAGCGACTCGTCCGGCAACACATAGACTGTCTTGGTCGTTGTCACGGTTCGCACAATAGGAACGCTGCTCGAGCAACCGATTAAGCTCATCAGGCACAGCAGCCACAGTCCACGCTTTATCTGCTTCATCGGTCGAACTCTCCATCACGGCCTTGGCTTTGGCCTTGCTATCAATCAACACTGTTTCAACGGTATTGCGTCCCTGCTCGCGCACTGTCAGCGTTTTAGCGGTGAGCGCAGCATCCAGCCGCAATCGTTCCTTTTCAATCTCAGCCGCTTTAAGCTGCTCTGTCGCGTTGTCCAAATCGGTTTGAATCACAGCCTTAGCTGCGATTTCATTGGTTAAGTTGGTATTGGCAGTCGATAGCTGACCAGACGTAACAGCCCACATTGCACCGCTTACAATCACCGCAATGGTTAGTAAGGCAATCACCACCATCACAAAGTTGTCTTTAATGGTTTGAAACATGGGTAAGCTCCTTTAAGCACAGTTGCCGTTCTGCTTCACGGCGGTTAACAAGCCCTTGTAATTTCTTGCCCTTGGCATAAACCCACTTAGGCAACTCATTGCACGCGCCAACACGGTCGCCACGCAGCAACTTTTTACGCAGTGTTGAATCACTGAAATTCTGTGCGCCGACGTTGTACATAAAACTGAGATAAGCAGCACGTTCGCTATCAGTAATAGGCACGCGCACTAGATTGGTTAACTGGCGGTCGAACACTTCCAGATCATCGGCAAGCATCGCCAGGCATTCTTGCTCGCTAAAGCGTTGCCCTAGTGCTAACTCTGACCCAGTCTGACCAAAGCATGCCGATACAATTCCAACCGGATCAACATAGGTCCCAAGCACTAATCCCTCATGCTCAGCAACAAAAACGCCTCCCGTCACTACTGCACCAGAAAAGCCAGCAGCGAGAAGGAAGGCGCGGATTTTTGACATTATTACTCACTCACAGGCTCGTTAAGCCAAACCCAGTCGCTGGCTAAACAATCAGATGTTGATGGTGCCCAATAAGCCAAATCTTGTTGCGCTGTTTTCAATATCAAACACGCACGAAATGGTGTGAACGATGAATCAAACTCACGCTTTACTTGTTCATATGGGCACGGAATAACTTTGCTTTCAGGCGCGTAGAACGCAAACATCCCAGCACCATTCCAGCCTTCACGCGCAACTCGATAGCCTTTTTTCATCAGCTCAAGTGCTTCGCCAAATGTAAGGTTTTCTGTTTTAAGAGGTGTGTGACCAGAAACGCCAAAAGTATCAAGCGGGTGATATCCATCATTAAAGATATGCTTTGGCGACCAGCTAACGTATTCGTCGGCAGTGCCAAGGTTATAAACCACCAAGTAACCTTCGTCGGCTGGGTTCTCATTTTCTGGAATAGTCCAGCCACGAACATCGTTATATTCGCCACGTGTCAGCGGCATTGCGTGAACTTCCTTGTGACAACCATAGCGAGGCATTGCAACATGGCTCATTGCCTTGTTATTTATGCAAGCTCTCAAATCAACTGCTGTCTCATTCATTATCGGAGTCCTCGGAGTCCAGAAACTAAAAAGCCCCAGCGAATGCTGAGGCCTATAAACGCAAAAACCACCCCGAAGGATGGCTTTAGTTAGATTCGTACAGGTGCTTTAATGGCACGATAGCTAAATACTATGTGATTTGGATTCTATGTCAAGAAGGAAATTTGCTGATCGTATTTTTCAACTCTTTATTTATTGAATTTAAAACGAAGTTTATGTTTTCCATCATGCCAAGTATTGTTTTTTTTATCATATCAACCTGATCTTTATTATTTTTTATTTTTTCTATTTCAGCTTTATCCATCATATCCATTGTAAGTTTAGAAAGTGAAAAATCACTAGTTAACTTATTGTGCAACAAATAATCATAAACTTTTAAGTTCATTATTTTTGCTTCATACTTTACTGCAGAATGAATAAATTCTAACCTAGTGCTTTCGTAGCAATCATTATCAAAATTCACGTAACTTGCTAATTTTTTGTTGTATTCAGACAGTAATTCACATAGTTCACACAGCCCATTGGATAGCTCAATAAGCCTATGTTGTTTATTTATTAAAAACTGATGCTTCCATTGTTTGTAAGCCTTAAGAGCTAAAAAGTATGTCAACACAGTGAATACTGTGCCAATAGTTGAAGCGCTAAACAGCTCCCAATGGAACAATTTGCAAGCAAATTTTTCAACATCGCTAGACCAAACATAGCCAAAGATAATGCCTGCCATCATGATCAGCACAGAAACTAAGAGGTAAAAAATTGAGGTTTGAACAAACTTTTGCATAGGTAAAAGAACTCCTTTTCAGAATAGCTCCATAATATCAGAAAATTAGCATAATACTCTTGCTTTAAGCTCCGCATTCTCCGCTTCCAGTTGTCCTATCCTTGAACTATCCGCGAACGACTTACCCTGCATTTCGCTTACTAAGTCCTCAAGAGCCATGATGTAAGCCACGGCCTCCGGTGAATGTTTACCTTCAACAAGGCCATCTTCATACTCGTCGCAAAGCTGCTCAAGTGACTTCTCAGCTTCTTCCTGTAACTCTACCGCCTCAACAAGCTGCGGATCATCTTCAAGCACTTCGGCCCGTTGTAAGTTGGCAATTTTGAGCCCAAGCGGAAGATTGTTCAAATGAGTTACGGCTTCATCGAGTGTCATCGTTCCATCTTTTCGCCAGTATAGTGATGCTGAGACATCTCGCATACAGTATCCAGAGTCATCTAGTCTAATGCCGATAACGCCTTTTACAGCTTCTTCGCAGTCATTTAATGATTGTTCACCTGTTAGATTTAAAGTTTTTATTGCTAGAATTATTTCTTCGAAGCGAGCCTTTAGCAGTTCTTCCCATTCTTTATCGTTCATAAATCACCTGTAAAATTTATCAGTTAAGTGAGCTAGGGTTGTTATTTCGCAGGGTTCCGCACTCATTGCACTCTAATTCGGCCTGCCTTAAATCAGCACTAAAACCGCTAATTAGCGCGACTGCGCACTGCTCCAAAAAGTTCAACTGCTTGATTTCGGAATGATGCGTCGACTTTTGGCATTTCTGGCAGAATCGTTTAGCCATTTTTCGATTCCTCTTTCTTGCGCCAGCTGCCAATAAAGCCAAGGTTCTTACCGCACTTCCTGCACCAAGCATCACATGCTTGATCTTCATTAACGCCACCGTCATGCTTGCAGCGCCATTGTTTAAATAGCGTGATAGCGTTAATGGCGAAAGCCACCGCCACGACTAAGGCGATAACAATTAAGCCCAAAATATCGTTAATGGTATAAACAAACATCACTTCACCCCTACTGGATATAACTGCATTTCGACAGCGTTTTTATTGAATCGCTTAGCCCTAGAGAACACGCACTGGTTTTCGTTGCGCCTAAGAATTTTGTCTACTTCGAGCCTCACAACCTTAAAACCTAACTTAGTTAGGGTTCGATATTCAGAAGGCGTAAACCATTTGCGCAGCTGAACCATATGCAAACAAGCGCAGCCAACAAAATCACTTGTTCGAGTTTCTGCGTTTAAATCTAAATCAGGAAACTCGACGTAATACGGCGGCAAATTTTTATCTTGCTCAAGCCACTTGATAGTGAAACCCGGGCGAAATGGGCCGCGACCTTGTTTGTCTTGAATACGATAAACATACTCAGTCATTTGCCTTCACCTATCTCATAACCCGCATCAATCAACAGCGCGCAAATGCCCTCAATGCTGGTCGTCTGACACTGGCGCGCAATCGCTGCCATGGCGTTAATCTTCGCCTGGCGTTCATCGATTAGTTGCGGATCACGCTGGCGACGCTCCAATAACTCGAACGCCTCGCGTTCCTCCTTGGATTCTGTCAGGTCGTCCGTGGTGTTTGGTGGAAGCGCGCAAGCTGGCGCATCTACAGCAAGGTGTTTAAGTTCTGCTGATAAAGTGCGCGCAGCGTATTTAGCTCTTGCTACTGCGATTGTTTTTGCAGTCACTGGGGTGAAATGATTCATTTAACTACCTCCAACGGTTGGCGCGATTGCGCTTGCGGTCTGATTTGTTGCGTCTAAAAATTGGTTGCATTGACATGGATTCGTTTAAAAATTCAGGAATCTTAATCGGCAAACCATCCTGAACCTGAGCCCAATTATTTTCAGGCTCTATATCGTTAATGTCAGCCACGGTCACCACACCACTTCTAAGCCGCAACGCCATTAACGCCCTTCCAAGCATCGATTTACCAACACCACCACCAATTAAAATGATCTGCTTATCCATTCATCACCTCGATTTCTGCCTGCACCAAACGCAATACACTGGCCGCATACTTCGCTGCATCGCCTTCATGCTGATACAGCTCGTCTATTGCGCTCGTGTAAACGTCGTAATAAACCTGATTGAATTGCGCCTCGGTCAAATGCTCACGGGCCAGCGCATTAAACGTCGCGGCCAGTTGCTTTGAGGTTCTTAGCGCTGTAATCCCAGAACCCTTGCAATGCCTGCAAGCGTGGCGCGGATCTTTAAACCCTACACCGTTGCAGTGATGGCATTTCTTTGCGCCGCAAACTTCCTCAATCGCCATCGACGCCAGCGCCTTTGCCGCAACCGGATTCACGTTTTGATGTTCCAGCGTGCAAATCAATGCGCGCTTAAGCTCGGCGCTACTGTGTTGATTGCCGCCAATCTTGGCCTCAAGTATTTTCACCCCGACCGGATAAACGTGCTGAACCATGGCGATCACGCCGGCAGCATCCTCGCGGCTAAAAATGCCCTTCCCACTGGCGCGCGGCTCAACGCTTATCGCCTGCTGTGAAGTCAAACAAAATAGTCTCTCAAGTGATACGCACATGCGTGAATCTCCAAAGTCTCGCCAAGTCTACGCGCCAACCCATCAAGCGCTCTATTTTTAACTTTTAAATTATTCTTTTAAATCAATAACTTCTAACAGCAAAGCAGCAAGTAAGGATATTGCAGCCCAATCGGAGCGAACGGAATGTCATCATCCCAACCATCATCTAAATCAGGAGTGAAGTTCTGTTGTGGTTGTGGAGCTGGTCTTTGCTGTGGCGCAGGACGTTGTTGCGGCTGCTGGCTAGGTGAATACGCATTCTGCTGCTTCGGTTGATACGCTGGTGCTTGATAAGTTGGCGCCGATTGCTGAGCGGGTGCGCGGTATTGCTGTTGGTGCGCAGGGTCTTGATAACCGCTATTGTTCTGCCCTTGCCCTTGGCCTTGCGCTTGACCGTTCGGTTTTGAACCAAGCATCTGCATTGAGCCATGCATATCAACAATGATTTCGGTTGTGTAACGGTCTGAGCCATCTTGGGCTTGCCACTTACGCGTTTGCAATTTACCTTCAATATAAACCTGTGAGCCCTTGCGCAGATACTCCCCGGCAATCTCGGCTAGTTTTCCAAACAGCGTAACGCGGTGCCATTCTGTGCGCTCTTGCTGTTGGCCTTGCTGGTCCTTCCAACTCTCGCTAGTCGCAATACTGATATTGGCGACCGCGTTTCCGTTCGGCATATAGCGCACGTCAGGGTCTTGCCCTAAGTGACCAACTAAAATGACTTTGTTCACGCCTCTTGACATAACTTTCCCCTTATCCGTTATCTGTTATCCGTGTAGCGCGATGAGTGCAGCATCGCGTTGATCTTCATTAGTTCGTTCACCTTGCCAGCCAGTCAGCTTGCAGAAGTAGGCATGATTCTTTTTCGCCATCATCTTCACCTCGCCCTTAAGCGGTTTAACCAAATGCACTTCAACGCCTTTACTGTTGAGCATTTCTTTAATGAGGCTTGCAGTCGCTTTCACTTGGCCGACGTTCTGCGAGATTTTGCGCATTGCAGCAGGCCCAGTTCCTGCCCTATGCTTTACACCAGCCCAGGCGTTCACATCTTCCAGCTTGACAATGATTTCGTTATCCGCAGCGAGCGTGGTGATAAACTCAATCAGCTGCGGGAAAGGCATTTTGTGGAGTTCGCTAATCTTGTTGCGGATCACGATGGCGACGCCGCTGGCTTCTAAATCTGGGTCGATACCGATAGTTAACATTTCACTTTCCTCTGTAGCTGCTGGCTAAGCCATGTAAAAACGTGTTGGCGTTTTTGCGTCCATCGCGTCCACCGGCTAAAAACAATCTTTCATACTCGACTGAAACCGCATGGCGTTGGCCGTCAGGTATCCAGCGAATGCAACGCTGCACAAAGCGCAAATCTGATTCACCACCACGGCAGTGATAAAACAGCGGTATTGAGCGCACGGGTTTTGCTGTTCTTGCTGCTTCAACCAATGCGCGCATATCTGGCTTTGGCGCCGCAGGCTTTACCGTTTCGTCATTCGCCGCCTTAGGCGCATTCACAAATGCGTATAAATCTGGCGCATCATCCGGTAGCGCTTTAAGTGCTCTAGCCATGGCTAACCACTCTTAAGCGGCTGTTGGCTTTGCGCTGTTTAAACGCTTTGCGGCGTTTTGTTGCTAACTGCAACTTGAGCATGCGGATTTCAATCGACGTTCTCGCTATACGCTTGCCGATCTGCGCTTCAAAATCTTGATTGAACTTGCGCAGTTCGCCTGTGCGCTCAAGTAACTTGGTTTCACGGCTTGGAATAAACTCACCGCGCGCTTTCTTTGCGCTGTATGCGCGCATGTGCGAAGTAAACAGCGCCAGTGCTTTTTCTTGAGGTAGTTGGTTGCGGCATTGGTATGCACACTTAAGCCGTACTGCGTGCTCAACATCAGTCAGAGGCTTTTTACGCTCAATCATCCGAGTGAATGCCTCAAGCACATCGACGTCGGATAACTCGCTTGGATTGCACCATTGGATAAACTGGCCGCAGCTAGGCATAAACGGGCTTGGGTCCAACTGTGCGCGCTTAATGCCAAGCTCGATTTGCTCAAGCGTTCGAATGCCATGCTGTGCAAACGCTTGTGTCCATGTGCGCTTCCATTCAGCTACAGCACCTTGCACTGAGAACGCTTGCTTGTGCGCAGGCTTAACCGCAATCAGTTGCTTTAAGGTCTGGTTTACGATGTGAGCCACAGGGCTATTGGGCCCAATCGTCATAGGTGCTTGCTGTTGCTGCTCGCCGATGTACTTAATCGCACGGCTTTGCAGTTGGCTTAACGCTAATGGGCCGTTCATTGCGCTTGCTCCACGCCTGGCAACATCAATCCTTCTGCCCAGCTGGTATCGTCCAGATCATCAAACGCCCGATTTGAGTTCAAATAATCGGTTTGGCGATTAGCCAGCCAAGTATTCACAAACTGCAAAATCTTGGTCTTGGGTTTTAACTTGTCTGGCTGAGATTCAAACCAGCCGATCATGTTGCGCAGCTCTTGCTCGTTATCTAGGTTCGGGTACAGCTCATTGAATCTTTCTATCTGCTCAGGCTTGATAGCGATAAAGCCACCACCCAGCAGCGGCAAGCTAATCGCGCTTTTTGCGATTTGCGCTGCTTGTTCCTGTTCCTGATCCTGTTCCTGATCTTGGCTTCGAAGGGGCTTGCAAGGGGCTTCGAAGGAGCTTTCTTTTTGCGCTGGTTTTGCCAACCCTAAGACCTCCCAATAAAACTCAGCAAACTCTTGTTTTGCTTTGCTTTCTGGTAGCTCTCCAAACGCCCTTTTAATCGCTTTTACTCGGTTATCTTTAGGGTTTAAATTCTCACCAACTTGAAACTTGAGCATGTTCTTAACGAACACTGTGTCAGTAGCCGCATCAAAGGTGCAAAACCCACCTTCCAAGAGGCTCGCAAGCCCCTTTGAAGCCCCTTCGATACTTAACCCAGTCTCATACGCCATGTACATGATTGGACAATGAAAAACGCCAATCATCGTGCTGTGCGGACTGGTCATTAAGTACATTGCAAGAAGTTGCGCCTCAGGTTTTCCCCGTAATTCTTTGCCAGTTTTACCAATCCAAAAATGGGGTTTAACCACGCTGTACTCACGCATAAAAC
Organism: Shewanella sp. MM_2022_3; assembly: GCF_022557375.1. NCBI lineage: Bacteria > Pseudomonadati > Pseudomonadota > Gammaproteobacteria > Alteromonadales > Shewanellaceae > Shewanella > Shewanella sp. MM_2022_3. The sequence goes on along the minus strand of NZ_JAKZGV010000002.1, from coordinate 67,449 downwards.
ACCCCTTTATAAGGGGGTTTGTTATCCCTTACTAAGCCCCTTTGAAGCCCCTTTGAAGCCCCTTTAATAGCGATGAATATTGTTTGCATCACTACACCTCGCTATGCAGCGGACTCGCTTGAGTCACCAAAGACTTCGGGATTTAGCTTCTCTGGTGCAATACCTGTGATTTTGCTAAACGCCTTCACTCTCCTTGCCGGGATCTGATTATTGTTAAGCCACTGCACAACAGCTTGTTGAGTAACATTGCAAGCGTCAGCAATCGCAGATTGCGGCAAACCCTTCGGGATTAAATCTCTAATTTTTTTAGTCATACCTTCCTCATGCAAGTATTACTTGTATTTCCGTTAATTCTTGCACCTTAAAACCAGTTTGACAAGTTATTCTTGTGGTGCATAATAAAGCAATACTTGTAGCATTATAAAAATGGACGATAAGAACTTGATTGGTCAGCGCATTAAAGCGGCTAGAGAAAAGCAAAAACTCAGTCAGGAAGAATTAGGCGACCTGATGGGTGTGTCTTTTCAGTCAGTGCAGCAATGGGAGTCTGGTAAAACGACGCCCAGAACTACACGCATGCGAAAACTGGCTACAGTATTAAAAACTTCACCTAATTGGTTGCAATTCGGGATGGGTCAATCTACCTCGGAAAATCTTGACGATATTCTTAAGTTTATTCGGTCGGATGAATTTAAGAGTCAAGCTTGCTCAGCTCATGCAAAATCATTGCAAGCACTGCTTTCTATGGGATGGATAGGCATGAAACGCAATGACGTGACGATGAGTATCATGAATGATGTGTTCTTCTCCAAGTTACTTGAAGAATACGGACTAGATCCTGAACAAGAGAAACCGCCAGCAATACAAGAAACACTTCAAAAATAAAGCCGCTAATTGCGGCTTTATTTTTATCTAGAGGCTTTAATCGTTATCGGTACGACTGATTCATTCACCTGGTTAGCTTCAAGCTCTTCAAGATAATTAAAATACCTTTCTACCAGCTCATCCTGCTCATCCGTCAGTCTTTCAAACTCAGAAACCAGTTGCAGATCAGGCCGAGTATGCCTTAACTCATATTGCTTTATTGCATTGCGAATAAAGCTAGCTGCTAGCTCGCGTTCTGCATCTTCCTTAGCGCCGCAAGACTTAACCGATGAGTTATATTTCTTATTAACAATAAAGAAGAAATAAACAAACACAAAAACGAGAGCAATCATAAATATGTTATACACTGTTAAATCCCTCTAATGCCTGAAAATCCTTTTTGGTGTTGTATCTGTTTTACCGTAAAGAAGATCATCACAATTAAAATAGAAACGTTCATGCTCGGTATTGAATATTTATAAATCAAACCTAACAAATCTGGTCCTATCTGCCTATCTAACAACCTTACAATTTGCAACAAAGCAAAAAACTGCAAGCTAAACGCTAAGTATTTGGCACAGCTTGAAAACTTTTGGTTTAAAAACGAGTGCAACTTATAGATCATCACAACGCCGATAATATCTATAAAAGCAAATGTCATATAAAAAACCAATCTGCCAACATCAACATCATAGCTAGATATAGCTCCGCGTATTGGATATTTCAAAATAACGCCAAGCGATTGGACAACTAAAAAAACCACAACAGCTATTGACTCTGATGATAAGCGTCTTAACCAGACTACATGCACAATCAGAAGTGCAACTAATGTGACTTCTACAGCTACGCCAATATAATCAAGCAATTCATTTGTTAACAGATTGGTCATTGTTTCCTGCCTCTAGCCGATATTAAATATCTACTTATTTAATAATTGGCGGTTCAACACCGTCGCCGTTATATGCTTTAGCTTTTGGAGGTTCAACTCCATCGCCATTGTCAGCTTTTTGCATTGGCGGCTCTACCCCGTCACCATTATCTTTAGTCGATAATAATGGAGGCTCAACACCATCGCCGTTATCTGCTTCAAGTAATGCAAGCGCTTCTTCACTAATTGTTACAGTATCGCTTTCAGCAGTTGCAACAGATTGAGTCGTGGAAGCATCGCCAGAAGTCGATGCAGGTTGAGTGCTATTAGTAGCCGTGGAGTAAGAAACTGCGGTGTTTACAGACTGTTGCCCAACAATTGTATTGCTCATATAACTTCCTTTTAATCCGTCATCCTGCCCGTTTGGGCAGGTGAATAGTATGTTAAAAAAACCTTTCAGAAAAGCGGAATAACACCGCCCACTTCAAAGCTTCCATCGAATATTACCCTGTCTAAAAAAATTTATACAAGTTTTTCTTGATTTTTTATATTTCACTTGTAGGATTAAATACAAGAATTACTTGTATCGAAGATTTCATAAATTTTCGATAACGCTCTTTAACAGACTGGCCCATGAACAACTAAACCCGCCTCATCGCTTGTTGAGATTCGGACTAGGTTACTCCGAGGATCACGCGGCGGAGGATAGTAATCCGCGTAAACAGACCTATACACCGCTATTGGCGACCGGACTGTTTGAGTGGGAAGAGCCCATAAGAACAGGTACTGAATGGTTTCACTGCGAGCATGACCCAAATATGTGTATAGCCCCGCCAACCATCGGCGGTGTGGTAGATGGACAAAGCCCCTTATTTAACAGTGAGGGCGCATTGGGAAGCAGTTTGCACAATCGGTTAAATAGCGCGGTGCGCAACGTGCTGAGTTACGGCGTTACAAAGCGCTGGGGTACAGCGAAAGCTCGGAAGGCCGTACACAAACTGCTTCACCAATGCGAATCAATAAAAGGTTTCAATCATGAGCAATCAAAAATCACTCAATCAAAGCCAATTAGAAGCTGATGAAATTCACCACATAAAAAGAATTGAATGGCTAAAAAGCGAGAACCCCAAATGGTCATGTGGAACTCCAGTTTCAAAAGCAGACGTTAACCAAATGATTCGCAGCAGTATTAATTGTTTAGATTTAATCGTTAGAGGAATTTCATTAAATCACGCCAATGGCACGGCAAAAGTAGCCAATCAATCAGAGGACAAGCCCATGTGACTAACTAGCCGTTAGAAGCGGCCACTTACAAGCGCAGGTTATGACTGCGCCCCGAGTATCCATGTCGATAGCCAGCCTTGGGACTGGTCAGGGTTAATTAGCAAAGAAACCACTGGTAAAGCAGCAAGGACGCCTGAAAGCCTTGCACCAGTAATTAGCGGCTATAGAGCGACGCTACGACGGGTTCAGGCCGCCGGATGACGTAACCGGCAACGTTTTATCAAAGATTTTCATCGAGAGGCTTTGATAAAGCCTATCAAGGAGGACTTATGGACGACCGTTATTCGGTTTTTGAAAACCAACTGTTATTCGCGCTTACCGTTGCACTGCTCGCTAATAAAAAAGGCGACGCAATGAACGATAGCGCGATTAAAAACTGCCTCGAGTCAATCGAGCAGCATTGCTTAATCGGCCCTGTTAGCGATGCGTTTGACATGCATTTCTGCCAGTTCACAGGTTATTTGTATCACTACATCGACGACAAACTAACCACCATTGGCACGCTGCGGATCAACTGCTTAGGCCGCGCCAGAGTCGCAAAGATTGGCGGGCCGTTATACCAAAACCAAACCATCAACACTACCGACCGCACCGAGCGATACATTGAGCGCAAGGAGCAGCGCCGCGGCGTTTATCGGATAGACCTAAGGAGCGCGCTGCCATGTTAACCAACGTAAATGCAGTGGGTGATTATCTCACTGCACAGTTATCTCACTTAATCGCGCTTGATAGCGCCAAGGCCGAAGCGATTGATGCTAAGGCGGAGTGGATTGAAAACCAACTACAGCGAGGTATTGCCGTGGAAGGACATGACCTAGACACCATTATCGAAACCGTACTCGATAACGATGGAATTAAAGAAGCCATGAAAATCGCCTATCTGTACGGCAATCCGCACGGTATCAACGTGTTAATTGATGCCGAAATTACCCGTTTATCAAACATGATAGCGCCGGATTTAGTGCAGGCGCATTTGGATAGCTTGGAGGATGTGGCATGACACAACGTATCGAATGTAGCCGCCGCACCTGCCGCTGGACTGGTAGACATGAAGATTTAAGCAAGATCGCTGACCCTAAATACGCTTCTAAGTCTTTTGCTATTTACTGCGGTGCTTGCCCAAAATGCGGCTGTAAATCTTATTACGACTTACCGGAGCCAATCATCACTGAGCGCGTAGAACACGCAAACGCGCTCATCAAAGTGATATCCGAGCATGGCCGCAATTTCTTCGACAACAAAGGCACCATAGCAACACTTGAGCTTGATAAAAACGGCAAGGTTTGGTTTGTCGATGAATATACCAAAGTACGGGTTTACACCCATTACCGAGGCAGATGGAGAGGGTTTAACCATGGAGGAACGTTACGCGAATTAGTCTGTGCAATGCGTGACTACATCGTAAAAGGCGAACAACTATCGATTGAATGGATTGCGCCTACTCGTTGGAATCCAGATAACGGCGACATTTGGGGCTATGGCAAAGAAGCCGCCGCAGCCGTCCGCGCAGCCGCTGCACAACTGCCAATTATTAAACAAGGAGAATAGTCATGAGCAAGCTCTTTAAAATGACCTTTAACCCTATGGCGTCAGCGCCTAAAGGCACTTGCAGTATTACTTACTGCATTGAGGTTGATAGCCTCGCAGCAGCAGAACGCCAAGCCGAAGCTAACCTTGCCGCAGAAGGTTACAACCGCAAACACTTTCGCCGCAATATAGAAAGCCATTGCACGCTAGTTGAGTCACGTGAGGTTGCTGATGAAGCTGTTGAAGTTGACAATAAAACCGTAAAAGTTGACAAACAGCCTGAATTGTCAACCAAAATCGACCACGATAAAAGCTTATATGCCGACGCGCTCACACCTGAGCCAGCAGCGTTAGTCGAAGATGATGACCCATTTGCGGCCTTTGCGCCAAAACCGTGGACTATCGAAACGCTTAATGCGCGCCTTGAACAATTAGTGCCTGGCGAACGCTTAATCATCGACGACTTGCCAGATGACATTTACCACGGCGCAATCGGTGTTAGTTCAAGCAAGCTCAAGCTGTTTATTGAGTGTCCGCAAAAGTATTACGCCAAGTACATCGCGAAAATCATTCCGGATCCTGAAAAAGCCTACTTCGATTTTGGTAAGGCAGTGCATACCACCTTCTTACAGCCTTGGTTGTTCGCGTCAAGCTACGTGTGCCAGCCAGAAGAAATCAAAATCCGCAGTAGTAAGGCTTGGTATGCATTCAAAGCCAAAGCCGATGCAAACGGTCAAGTGGTGCTGACTAGCGACCAGTGGGACGATATGCCGATACTGCGCCAGTCGCTTGAGTCAAACCCCAAAGCTAAGGCGCTAACCACTGGCGGCGTAGCAGAACGCAGCATCTTCACCCGCGACGTTGACACAGGACTGATTATCAAATGCCGACCAGACTACATGATAGGTTCGCTGATTATCGACCTTAAAAGTGATGCTAGCGCAGATCCGCGCTTCTTTGGCGCTAAGGCTAAAAAGCTTGGCTACCACATTCAAGACGCGCTTTACACCGACGTTGCTGGCGCCGATGAATTTGCTTTCCTCGTTGTCGAGTCAAGCCGCCCGTTTGTGATCACCGCGCCGGTGATACTCGATGCCGATGTTAAGCGCCTTGGTTATCTCAAGTACCGCAAAGCCATGCGCGAGCTTAAGCGCTGCATGGAGCACAACGTCTGGCCTGCTTACACCGACGTAGCGGTAACAGTTGGACTCAACGCCTTTGAAGCGCAAGAGCTTGATGCGCTTGAAAATGAATACACAGAACTTAACCAGAGTGTGATTGAACACACTCATAAAATGGAGCGTGCAGCATGACAGCACATACACCAATCATCATTGACCAGCCGACAAGCACCACTGAATTAATGATGAACCTCGACGCGATGAATAATATGTATCGCTTAGCTGAAACCATGGCAGGCGGCAAAGCTACTGTCCCGCAGCATCTGCAAGGTAACGTGGCTGACTGCATGGCTATCGTAATGCAATCGGCGCTGTGGCGCATGAATCCGTTTGCAGTTGCCCAAAAAACCCACGTTGTTAGCGGCACGCTTGGTTATGAGGCGCAGTTAGTTAACGCAGTAGTGAAGCACTCAGGCTCAGTACAGGGTGCATTTCATTACGAGTTTTTTGGCGACTGGTCAAAAGTGATTGGTAATTTCATCACCAAGACAAACCAGAACGGCAAGCCATACCAAGCGCCTAATTGGACGCCTGCCGATGAAAAAGGCTTAGGGGTTAAGGTATTCAACACCTTAGCAGGAGAAAGCGAACCACGCCCACTAGAGCTTTTGTTATCTCAAGCACAGGTTCGCAATTCAACCCTTTGGGCATCCGACCCTAAGCAGCAATTAGCTTATTTAGCGGTTAAGCGGTGGGCGCGCCTATATTGCCCTGAGGCCATTCTAGGCGTTTATTCTGCCGATGAATTGGAATCAGAGCGACCAGAGCGCGACATTACACCGCAGCCAGAGCAGCGCGCCGACTCACGCTTAAACCAAGTGTTAAGCGGTGCGACCGTCCAGCAAGAGGCAATTGGTCAGCCAGCGCAAGCCGCGCTGCCATCACCGTTTGAAAAGTTAAGCCTGTCACTTAATGACTGCACAACGATTCAAGAGCTTGATGAAGTCGCCGCCGAAATTGCCACGGCAATTCAATCTCACAAGGTTAACGACTCTGAGAAGAAACACTTAGGCGCAATCTACAAAAATCGCAAAGAACGGCTGCAACCTAAAGAGCCTGAAATCGACTATGAAACAGGCGAAGTCGCCTAAATCATCTTTCCCCTTTTAAACCATCAATATGGCGGCGCCATAGCCGCCAAGGAATCTATCAAATGGAAAACCAACAAGAATTTTTACCAACCGTTAACCCTATGACTGCCACAGTGCAAGAAATGTTTGGCCAAGTGCTGCAGCAACGCATTCAGTCAGGCGCGCTTGAGCAAGCAATCGGAAAGTATGCTGACAAGCTGATTGATGATGCTGCTAGAGACTGCTTTCAAAGTTATGGCGATGTTGGCAAAGTGCTTAAAGAGCAGTTTGCCAAAGCCATCATGCCGCAACTTGAAAGCATTGCGGATCTGCCAACCTATAACGAATACGTGACTAACCGCCTCAAGCTGGCCACCCAACAGTTTTACGATAATCGCCTTGCTGCCATTCTCGATAAAGAGCTTAATGAATTGCTTACCGAATTGCCTGAGCAAATCACTCTTTCGTGGCTGGTACAAAAGGTGATCGCAGAAAGTCGCGAATACAATGATGATTATGAAGGCGAGATCACGCTGATTATCGAAGAAGATAACACCTATGGGAAATTTGCGCAGATCTACCTTGATAAAGAAAGTGATCGGTCAAAGCGTGACTGTAAGTACAACCTTCACATGCATCAAGATAAAGAATCAGGAAAATGGGAAATCATCGGGCTGCGCGTTGACGGTCATAAAGCAGGCGAACAGCTCAGCATGGGCCGTCAATACGGCTTTGAAAAAATCCTGTTCAACGTCTACGCCATGAAAGGCCAAATCGAGTTTGACGAAGGGACTTATGCGTCATCTTACGAAACTAGCTGGTGCAACGACTAACCTAGCCTAACCCCCACCAAACACTCATTCACGGCGCGCAGTTAGCGCGCTGTGGCTTTGCTTTATCTAAAATTAATTAAGGAGCCAATCATGGCCGCAAAATCCCCTAAAAATGTTCAAGCAACTGCGCCAGAACAAACCGCTAACCTACCCGTTCCGTTTGAAGAAATTACCGAAGCCAAGGCCGTAGAACTCGGGCCATTGCTTTACACTGAGCCAGGCGCGTTAAAGCCATATCTTGATCACATTAAAGCCAGCGTTAACGAAGTGCCAGACCTAACCACCACCAAAGGCCGCGACCGTATCGCCTCGCTTGCTGCCAGCGTTAGCCGTAGCAAAGGAGTCGTCGAAAAACCTTGTCGCGCTTATCTTAAACATCTAAAAGCCGTGGTTAAGCCAATCGAGCAAAACATTAAAGAATTTGTTGATGAATGCGACGCTTTGCGCGACAAAACGCGCGAACCCTTAACCAAGTGGGAAGAAGAACAAAAGGCTATTCTAGAGAGACTTAAAGCCAAGGTTGATTACTTTGGCGAAGAATATCAAAGCATGCTTGAAAACATGCCGAGCAATGTTCATGAGCGCGCCGACTTTATCAAAGCCGTGCTTGAGGATATTAAAGCCGAGCCAGTGGGCGACGATTTTGAATCGATGAAAGAAGCAGGCGAAGCCGCCAAAGCACAAACCGTTGAAAAAATGACGCTAGCATATCAAGCCGCGCTCATTGAGTCAGACAACCAGCGCAAGGTAGACGCGCAAGCCGAGCAAGACCGCTTAGCCCGTGAAAAACAGATTGCCGAAGAAGCGGCGACAAAAGCTAAAGCGGATGCCCAGGCCGAATTGCAAGCTCAAATTAAACAAGCGGAGATAGATAAACAGGCCGCGATACAGAGAGCTAATCAAGCCGCCATCCACAAACATGCCGCAGACCAAATTATTCAACTGCTTAACGGTTGGCTGGTAAAGGTTGGAGACGTACTTAATTCAGTAGAAGCCAAGCAATGCCTTGATCAAATATCACGGATTGAATTTAGTGAGGCAACAATCGGCACTGAAACTGAGCGCGTTTGGGTTATTTACAACTCTGTTTACGAAACTGCTAAAAACAAATTTAACTCGCTTGCAAAAAGTGAGGCGGATAAAGCAGCGAAAGACGAGGCAGAACGCAAGGCAAAAGAAGAAGCCGACCGCAAAGCGGCTAATGTTGAACACCGCCGCAAGATTAACCAAACCGTTATGCAGCAACTTATCGCCATCGGTGCAACTGAGGAGCTAAGCAAGGCCATTATTACCGCTGCCGCTAAAGGCGAACTTGGCGCAATGACTATCCGTTATTAACGCGCCAACTACTAGCGCGTGACTCACTTGAACCCATTAAAAACCTAAGCGCGGCAAGCGCATAGCCTGCCGCGATAGCTTTCATTTGGAGAAAACATCATGGCAAGAGCAAGACAATATCATCGCGGTATCGGCGCCTGTGCAATCGAGGCGCCACGTTCAGAAGGCTGCAAACGTGGCGATATTCTAGTAGGTCAAGCCACGGTAAAAGCGTTTAAACATGGTTGGGCATTGTTAGGTTCGCGTTTTACCAGCAACAAACTGCGCGCTATCGAGCACGCCAAGCGCATCGACCGCATGTTAGTGAGGGGTTAGCTATGTTTAGAGTATTTGGCATAACCCGCAGCCAAGCGGAGCAACTGGCAAAGAGCAAGGTTAATCGCGTTAAAAAGGTCGGCAAAAAGAAAGTTGAATTAACTGAGGCTGAGTATCAGCAGGCCTTAGCTGATGAGATAGCCCACCAGCTTCGCACCGCTAAACCTAAAATGGAGTGGGTAGTTTATGAGGCGTAATAAACACCACTCAGAGCCTTTAACGCCTTTGGATACCCACGGAAAAACGCCGTGGAACCCAAGCCGTAGAGCGCTAAAACTGGTAAAAGACCGCGTAGAAATCCCCTGTATTTGCCCTTATTGCCAAGGGCTAGTGAGCATCACTCATCACCAGGTTATTTACAGCGGTAAGCAGTATGGTGAGTGGCCTTGGGTTTATGCCTGTAATGACTGTGACGCTTACGTCGGCATGCACCCGTTCACTAACTTGCCACTAGGTACGCTTGCTGATAGCACGACCCGCAAGGCGCGCTCAAAAGCCAAAGCCGCATTTAACCGGCACTGGCAATCGCGCGGCATGAATAGAAAGCAAGGGTATATCTGGCTAGCAGAACAACTCGGCATTGAACGCCAAAAGTGTCACATCGGTTGGTCAGACACTGCCCAGTGCGAGCGGATCATTAAAATTTGTCAGGGGGAAGCATGAGCAAAAACACTGAACTCCCAGCTTTGCACATTACTGATATTGATCAGCTTAGACTGGTACTCGCTGAGTCATATCAACACAACAAGTTTTTACAGCAACAGTTAGATGAAATGCGTAATAAGCGATTTTGGCATTTCAATGATGAAGAAAACTGGCTATGGGATGCAAGCGGTAATAACTATCTTGATAGCTTAGTTTGCCCAGTCCTTATTAGCGCTGATGATATGCGCGATATTAGAGACGCGGCAAAGCTATTAGTTACCGCGACTGAAAACATGCGTGAAGCATGGGATACGGATAGCTTCATTTCTCTGTATGAGAAAATACTCTCCGCTGAAAAAAATCTCATGCGTTGCTTTCATGATGACCAAGGCGGTGCAGCATGAACTTCCAATTCACCTGCGATATATGCGCCAAACAAGTTAAGCGCGGCGAGAAATTCAGCATCGAAACCGATAAGCATGAATGCAACATCACTAAGTCAGGCGAGTTTATTGCCGACACCGTTTGCAGCTCATGCCATACCAAAGTCATTCGCTACATGCACAAGTTAGAGGAACGCGCGGGGAGTAAACAATCATGAACTATATTGAAAATGTTGTGATAAATAGAACATGGGCCATGCCAAGTAAAAACACATTTAATATCAAACCTATACGAAATCTTATAGAAAGACATATAGCTGGATTAAGTGTAGATCCATTCGCTAATAATAACCGATTTGCTACCGTAACTAATGATTTAAATCCTGAATTTGATACTGATTACAACCTTGATGCTGTTGAATTTTTACGTAAATTTAGTGACTCAAGCATAGATACTGTTCTGTTTGATCCTCCTTATTCACCAAGACAAGTAAGCGAGCATTACAAGTCATTAGGAATGACTGTTACAAGGAAAACAACTCAAAGTAGTTTTTGGGGAGATATAAAAAAAGAGATTGCAAGGATAGTCAAACCAAATGGGAAAGTTATTTCATGTGGTTGGAATAGCGGAGGGATAGGTAAAACCGCTGGGTTTAAACAGATTGAAATACTCATGGTTCCCCATGGTGGCTGGCATAACGACACAATAGTTACCGTTGAACAAAAAGTTGGTGCAGCATGAACCACCTTATCCAAGGCGGTGAATCGGCCGAACGCTTCAAGCTACTGCTTAGCTTAACAAAAATTGATGAGCCAATAAGCGCGGCGCTGTTTGACTACTTTGTAAAAGGTATTAGTTCAGGCAACGCCGCACAGCTACACGGCATCAAACACGGCAACGTGAGTCGCGGAGCAGATACCCTCGAAGAACGCGCCGCCATCGTCGAAGCAATCAAAGAAATTGACTGGGAAAAGCATATCGCAAAACTCAATCAAGCAAACGCGCGGATAGCTGAGCTAGAAGCACTGCTCGCAGATCCCAATAAATAGCCGCTCGCTTAACTGATAAAAAATAACAGTTAAATCCTCTTAACCATTTCCTAAAGAGATAAACCTATGAGCATAAGCACCTATGCAGAATCGTTGCGCGCGCTGAAAAGTAAAACGGTTCACTTCCTCAAAGAAGTCGGCGACCAATGGCGCACGCCAGACGCGCTTTACTGGGGCATATTCGCCAAGTTTGGCCCCTTCATCCTCGACCTATTCAGCGATGGCGATAACGCCAAATGCCCACGCTATTACACGGTTGAAGATAACGCCCTAGTCCAAGACTGGACCAAGGATTTAGCAGGCGGTAAAGGCTTTGCAAACCCGCCTTATTCCCGCAGTAGTTATGAAGATAATCAAGCCATTACAGGCATGCGCAACATTATCGCCAAGTCCATCGAGGAACGCGACAAAGGCGCCAAGTTTGTTTACTTGATTAAGTCTGCGACCTCAGAAGTATGGTGGCCAGAAGATGCGGATCATGTGTGCTTCATCCGTGGACGTATCAGCTTTGACCTGCCCGAGTGGTTTGTGCCAGCAGACAAAAAGCAAGAGGCATCAAGCGCAGGTTTTGCCTGTGCGATTGCTGTATTCGACAAGACATGGCGCGGCGAGCGCATGAGTTACGTCAACCGCGACGACCTGCTACGCGACGGCCAAGTGATGCTCGACATGGTTGCAGCAGCGGCTAATAAACAGGAGGCAGCATGAACGAACCTGATGACAGCGAAGAATCGCGCGGAACGTGGGCGATGATCGGCATTGTAGTAACGCTATTTATCTTAATGATTTACCCAGTGCTTGAGGATAAGGGGTTGATATGAAGATTACAGACGAAGAACTCATGCAGCGCATTTGGCAAATGCAGTTACGCACGGTAACAACAGGCGTACTCGATTGCTACGCAGGCAATGCAGGACGTGAATACGCGGTTAGTGGTGCAAAGTGTGATAGTGAGTTTTTATACGCTTCATCAATGATGTTATTTAACCGAGAACAGTTAACTAACGTGATCTGCAAATCTCAGCTGCTATTCAGATTGCGAGACTTGGCCCGTCAAAAGCTAATCAAAATGGATAGCCGCACATTCCGCATCGACAACCACGAAGCGCGCGAAGCCTACCAGCTTGCGCGCCAGTGGTGGCTTGACCATGGTGTGCCAACAGGCTACGACCGCGAGCATAACTGCATGCGCTGCGTCGAGCTACCAAATTACAACGATATGGTTGAGCAGTGCATTGCGCACCTCAACCACCACTTTAGCAAGCAAGGATTACGAGGTGCGGCATGAGCTTGGAAAATGTTATTTCATTTATATCTAAGTGCCGAATTAACGCCGTAGTTGAAAAACAAGCTCAGGCAGACATTGAAGCAAAGCTAGATGATAGCAACTTTAAATTTGAGCGTGAGTATCGATTGTCAGAAAGGGACATTGTTGATTTTGTTGTGCATACCGACACTGGATTAATTGCTATTGAGCTAAAAATCAAAGCTCAGCGCATGTCCATCTATCGCCAGCTATGTCGCTATGCAAAGCATGATGAAGTCGCCGCTGTAGTGCTGTTGACTGGCACAGCAATGAATCTTCCCGCATTGATTGAAAATAAACCAGCAGCAGTCATTTCACTTGGAGAAGCATGGTTATGATCCGCACTTACGGCCAACTTACGCTTATTAATAACAAGTGGCAGTTACAGAATATACCGCCTCATGTTGCTATCAGATTAAAGCAGTTATTCCCAAGAGTGCCCAAGCATCAAATTGGCACGTTCGAATTTCCAAATGATAAACAGCATTGTGCTGATCTATCTTGGTTTTTACAGCGCTACCCAATGGATATGACTCGTGATCAAATCAACACACTTGAGTCTGGGCGCAAAGGTTATGAAGCCGAACAATCTCGCATGGAAGATATCTTGCGGCCTGAATACGTTCCATCGGTACTGAACGGATTAAAAGCTGGTCAGAAGGTACGCCAATATCAAGGGCAAGCCATCGACTTGGTTTTGGCCCGTAAAGCGTTGTTACTGGGCGATGATGTTGGTTTAGGTAAAACTTACACTGCTGCGGGTTTGTTTTTAAATCCTCAGTCATTACCAGCAGCAGTAGTTATGCAAACGCATTTGCAGGCTCAGTGGCAAGAAAAGATTGAAAGCTTTACTCACTTAACTGTCCACAAAATAAAAGGCACTAAGCCTTATAATCTCCCTTCTGCCGATGTGTATTTATTCAAGTACAGCCAGCTACTTGGCTGGATTGACACTTTTGGGGATGGATTCTTCAAGGCAGTTGCTTTTGATGAAATACAAGAGCTACGTCGAGGTACTGATAGCGGAAAAGGCCAAGCAGCCAAAGTGTTAGCTAATGCCGCAATTTATAAACTAGGTTTATCAGCAACACCAATTTACAACTATGGCGCTGAAATATGGAACATCATGCAGTATCTAGACGATCTGGCGCTTGGTAGTTATTACGATTTTCTGCGTGAGTGGTGCGTCGATGACCGTCGTGTAAAAGACCCTGATGCTTTGGGATCATATTTGCGAGAGCAAAACCTAATGCTGCGCCGTACTAAGCGCGATGTTGGTCAGCAAATGCCGCCGATTAATACCATCGTTGAACATATCGAAGCAGACCAAAAAGCCCTTAAGTCAGTTGAAGAACTCGCTAAACAGTTGGCAATTAAAGCCACTACTGGCGACTACTTTAGCCGCGGTCAAGCAGGCCGAGAACTTGATTTAATGATGCGCCATACAACTGGCGTATCGAAGGCGCTAGGCGTGGCCCGTTATATCCGCATCCTACTCGAAAACGATATCCCTGTGCTGCTAATGGGATGGCATCGTGACGTTTACGAAATTTGGCTAGATGAACTCGCCGATTTAAAACCCGCGATGTATACCGGATCTGAAAGCGAAAAGCAGAAAAACGACTCTGTGCAACGCTTTGTCTCAGGTGAAACCAATCTATTCATCATGTCGCTACGCAGTGGCGCAGGGCTCGACGGTTTGCAATTCCGCTGCTCAACCGTCGTATTTGGTGAGCTTGATTGGTCGCCTAAAGTGCATGAGCAAATTATTGGCCGTCTTAACCGTGAGGGCCAGCAAGAACAGATCACCGCTATTTATCTGAATACCAATGAAGGTTCAGACCCACCAATGGTTGAAGTGCTCGGTGTTAAGCAATTCCAATCCACAGGGATCATCGACCCTGGCAAGCAACTCGAAACCAAGTTTAGCGATAAAAGCCGCATTCAAGCTTTGGCTGAACAGTTTCTTAGCAAGAAAATTAATCAGGAGGCAGCATGAAAACCACACTAACAGCAGTGCTTACCTGCTTTGTTGTATCGCTACTTATCGCGCTAATTGTGGTGGCGTCGTTCAGCTTTAGCATCGATACGCCGCCGCTAATTTTCGCCTTCATTTGGGGAATAGGTTTTATGTCGGCTTGGTTTTCGGTATTCGCTATCACTAAAACCTGCAAGGTGTTGGTTATTGATGATAGCACTCGAGTAATCACAGCTGACGAACGCAGCAATAAGGCAGGTGCATGATGGCAAAGCAAAGCGTTGAAACAACCCCAGCAAAATGGGTGCGTGGAAATTTACTGCCAACTGTATTTGGCATAACATCCGAGGCCGCGCGCAAATACCGTGAGCGTGGCGTATGGTTAGAAGGTCGGCAATGGCGTTACGACCCCGTTAATCGCGTCGTTTATAACGTCAATGAGATAGAACGCTGGATGGAAGGAGTAGCATAATGAGCACTTTACCAAAGGGAGTTGAAAAACTCCCTGTTGGCGTCGAAATCAACTACAACACAGTACGCATCGTGTTTATGCTAAACGGCGAGCGCTGTAGAGAGCCGTTAACTGGCTACTCGAAGATCACTAAGTCTGTTATCAAGTATGCTGAAAACAAGCGCAACACTATCTTAACTGAGATAGCTGAAAACCGTTTTGATTATCTGGCTCACTTCCCTGAATCGGCAAAAGCAGCCAAGTTAGCTGGAATGATAAAAACTAAGTTGGCCGTAGTTGACGCAGTAAACCAATGGTTATCAGTACAGGAGGCTACCAAAGCCAAAAGCACTTTTAAAAATTACAAAACCAAAGCGCAGCATGTGATCAATAAATGGGGTTCACGCAAACTTGCCGATATAAGCAAGTCAGAGTTTGAGCTATTCCAAGCGGAACTGCTGCGCGGTGGGCTTTCACCTAAAACCGTTAACGATATTTTTACTATTGTGCGCGGCGTATGGTCGGAAGCGTTCCACGAAGGCGCCATTAAAACTAATCCGCTTGACCGAGTAAAAAACGTCGAGCGTGACAACTTAGAGGAAACCGCCGACCCTTTCACTCGCGAAGAACTGGCACGAATAGAAAGCATCAACACAGTTCGCCAAGGCGATATAAACATGATCATGTTTTGGTGTTGGTCTGGTCTATCACTATCAGAGATTATCGCGCTGGCGTGGGAGGATATTGATACCGAAACGTGGACGATAAAAGTGCAGCGCGCAAAGGTGCTAAATCAGTACAAAGTACCAAAGGAGCGCGGACGTATTCGGGTAATTGAGTTGTTAGAGCCTGCTAAAGTCTGGCTACAACGACAAATGGCACTAACCTACATGCTGCAAACCGCAGAATATACTGTGCAGCAACGGGATAATATTACCAGTCGGCAAGAAAGCATCCGTTTGGTTTTCTTGAACGGAAAAAGCAATGAACCGTGGTATGACAATTCAGTGCGCCGTTGGTTTACGAGCATACTCAAGCGCGCCAAGTTGCGACACCGTGGGCCCAACCAATGCCGCCACACTTTTGCTAGTCAGTTACTTTCAAACTACGTACCGCTTGAATGGGTAGCGCGCCAACTTGGTCATAGTGACACCACCATGATCAAGAAGCACTATGGCAAGTGGATACCGAAAGACTCGCAACGTATGGCAAGTCGCATATCTGAAATGATGGGCTTTAATGCGGACATAAACGGACAGGAAAACGCAGATTTTGCCCAGATTTTGCCCAGAAACAACAAAGGGAATCAGTAAAATACTGATTCCCTTTGCTTAAATGTGGCGGTGAGAGAGGGAGTCGAACCCTCGATACGTTTCCGTATACACACTTTCCAGGCGTGCTCCTTCGGCCACTCGGACATCTCACCAGATTGTTATCATTAGCTTTTACGTGTCAATGAACACGGTTAATCGAATTGAATAATGCTTAACGTGTAAGCTTTCATCGTTAACGGAGCGGTACTGTACGCAAAAGCCTTTGTATGGTCAAGTAAAAAAGAATCGATTTCAGGCGGTTGCACAATTGCTAGACAAACCGCCCTCGTTCAAGGCGCTAAAATTAACCAACGCACTATTTTACAGTAAATTTATGGACTTCTTTAGACATGAGTTCGGAGTCATAGGTCAATGCTTTAGTCAATTCCCTTAGCTCATCGGAGATACGTTGAGTGTTTAAGTAAATATCGCTGATCTTTAACGCATTACGATTTACATCTTCAGACACTGCGGATTGTTCATGGGTGGCTGTCGCAATTTGTTCATTCATGCGGTTAATGATATCGACTTGTTCAACAATACGCTTAAGTTCAATACCTGCTTGCTCCGCTTCTTGGACGCTGGTATTGGCCTGTGCTAATCCGCGATCCATGGCTTTTACCGCTAAATTAGCGCTGGACTTTAATCTGTCAGTCATATTCTTAATGTCAGACGTCGATGTCTGCGAACGCTGCGCTAAGCTTCTGACCTCATCGGCTACCACGGCAAATCCCCTACCCATCTCACCAGCTCTGGCGGCCTCAATTGCGGCGTTAAGTGCTAACAGATTAGTTTGTTCTGCAATGCTGTTAATTACATCTAATACCACCACAATACCGTGAATTTCTCTATCGAGTTCATTGATGGCCTGTGAAGCACCATTAATATCATCCGCTAGTGCTTTTATTGCTTTGCTGGTTCTGCCAACTTCAAGGTTACCGGTTTTGGCCTCTTGGTTAGCCGAATTTGATGCTTCTGATGCCTGTACAGCATTACTCGCAATTTCGGCAACGGTCGCACTCATTTCTGTCATCGCCGATGCCACTTGCTCAGCCTCACTGTGGCCTGCCATCACATCTTGCTCCATGGCATGGGTGCAAACATCCATTTGTTCAACCGCCTGCTGTAGTTTGCTAGCACTGGCACGCACTTGTAAGATAACGTTTTCAAAATCACTCATCATCTCGTTGAAAGCTAAGGCAAGTTCACCAAATTCATCTTGGCTGCTGTGGTTTAACCGAACACTGAGGTCGTAGTGTTTTCGTGCTTGTGTAACCGTGGAATAAAGATGATGCACACTCGTATGTAAGTATCGGATCACCGATAAACTGAGCAAAAGAACAATGATCAGCACCAAGCTTAACGTCGCCAACACAAAAAACATTTGTTGATTGGCAGATGCAAGACGTTCATGGGTGATATTCAAAAGATCAGCTGAAACTTGCTGCTCAAAATCCCGCAAGCTGTCAATCCGAGCTGAAGATTTAGCAAACCAGTCTTCTGGATTTTGTTGTTGAATTTTCTGGTTATCTTGGTCAAATGCAATTTGTCTTAGCGATTCAACGTCTTTAACTTCATTAGAATTTTGAATGCGGTTAATGGCATCAACCAAATTAGGTGTTGCCAATGCAATAAAACGCTCTAAATAGCTATTTTGCTCAGAAACTAGGGTAATAAACTTTGCGTAAACCTTAGGCTTAAACCCTGCTTGTCCAAATGTCGAACTTAATACTGCCCTCTCAATCCCTGCCCGTTCTTTCATTTGTAGGAAGGCACTAAATGCAGCCGCTTTGATGGCAATTTCTTGATTAGCACCCGTTTTAGCAGTCTCATCAACAATCGCAAGTAGCTCTCGGTTGAGCGCCGTATAATAGGCTACTTCATCGGCAACACTGATTGACAGGTTATCAACCTGCGAGCGAATTGAAGCTAATTTACTGAGTTGAGTATTTAGATCGCGCAGTTTCGGCGTAAACACTGCGGGCAAATTGTGGTTTTCAATAAAAGATTGGAAATATTTGAGCTGAGTATCAGTCAATTGCCTTTGACTGGGTATTTTGCCCGCGAATGCCTTGCCCGCTGAAGCAATAAATCCGGCACTCATGCCCCGTTCTTTTTGCAACTCATGGACAAAGTTACTGTTTGTCACCGCCAATTCGCTTAGCTGCACGACGACTTTCAGCTCTTGACGATATTCATACTTTTCGATGAGAAATAGCGCGCCATATAAAAAACACGCGAATAAAGGGGGCAATACAACCATGAGTAATTTTTGCTTTAAGCTGAGGTTGCCAATCCATTGCCATTTCATAGGGATATCCTTAATCGACTTAGGGCTAAATTGTTAACCTATTATATAGCACAGGATGTTAATGATAACGATAGAATAACGCTAATTTAGAAAATACTAATTATTATAAAAACAAATGGTTGCGACAATACAAGGCTACAACGGCTTTTCGAGATAAGGCTATAAATAAGGCCAAGGGAGAAAATTTCGTGTGATAAAAACAAATGAAAACTGCAACCGCAACAGCGGGAGGAAATGGCCTCCCGCATTCCGATTTTTAGCTAAAAAGTTGTGGGAATAAGCCTTTAATCCCAGCGGCAATGACTTCGATACCAATCGAGAGCATTAATAATCCCATAAGACGGGTAATCACGTTAATTCCTGTTTTACCTAAAATTTTATAGATAATAGATGCCATTCGAAACAGGCCAAAACTCACTAAACCAAAAATAATCACGGTAATAAACATCGCAATAAAATTGGATAATGAATTATGCTCAGCGGCAAACACAATCACCGAGCTAATCGCCCCTGGACCAGCCATTAACGGCAAGGCTAACGGCACAACCGCCACGGACTCCATAGCCGAAGATTCGCGGTCTTCCTCTTGGTTACGTTTTACTTCGCCCAATTTACCCTGCAACATCGACATCGCAATAATCGCGATCAGCGTGCCACCAGCGATCCTGAAAGCCGAAAGTGAAATGCTAAACATATTCAAAATATGTTGTCCCGCGACTATGGTCACCAACAGGATCACCACCACCGCAAAGTTAGCCACTTTACCCGTATGGTTACGCTCGGCTTCAGTTTGATGGCTGGTTAAGCTCACAAACACTGGCAACAAACCAATAGGGTTGATAATGGCAACCAGGCCAAGAAAAAATTTAACGTAAAGTGTTAACTCCAAGTGACTATCCTTATTGAGCGTGTCACGCCAATTTCATCAAACTAAACTTAAGGGCAAGTATAGTAGCTTAAGCACAGATGACTGAAAAATGAGATTTTTGAGGTTAAATCACAAGTTTGAGTAATATCTGTTTACTGTACTCGGCTTATTTTAGACACAAAAGACACATAAGATCGCAATTGACGTATTTTTATTACATAAAAACCCTAAATTGACCGCAAGATCACACTTTACCTTAGGCTTTAGGTGTAATTTTTCACCATAAAGAAGAGTTAGCGAATCGTGCATTCCCTAAATCTTTTTAGGAGTCTTAATCATGACAGTAACCAACGCCCAAGAACTGGATCTCATGGTCGAGCGCGTCGCCAAAGCGCAAGCCGAATATGCCAGTTACAGTCAAGCCCAAGTCGATGCGATTTTCCGCTCCGCCGCACTCGCCGCCGCCGATGCACGCATATCACTTGCGAAAATGGCCGCCGCCGAAACCCGAATGGGGGTGATTGAAGACAAAGTGATTAAAAACCACTTTGCCTCAGAGTACATTTATAACAAGTACAAGGATGAAAAAACCTGCGGAATTTTGTCCGAGGACCCCACCTTCGGCACCATCACTATCGCCGAGCCCGTGGGTATTATCTGTGGGATTGTCCCCACCACCAATCCCACCTCCACCGCCATTTTCAAAGCGTTGATCAGCCTTAAAACCCGTAATGCGATTATTTTCTCGCCTCACCCAAGGGCAAAAGTCTCGACCACCACTGCGGCTAAACTGGTATTAGATGCCGCCATTGCCGCCGGCGCGCCCAAGGACATTATCGGTTGGATTGATGAGCCCAGTGTGGCACTTTCGAATCAATTGATGACCCATCCTAAAGTGAATCTTATCCTCGCTACGGGCGGCCCAGGTATGGTGAAAGCTGCCTACTCTTCAGGCAAACCTGCCATTGGTGTCGGCGCAGGTAATACCCCAATTGTGATTGATGAAACCGCCGATATAAAACGTGCGGTTAGCTCGATTCTGATGTCTAAAACCTTCGATAACGGTGTGGTGTGTGCCTCAGAGCAAGCGGTGATCGTGGTCGATAGCATCTACGAGCAAGTCAAAGAGCGCTTTGCCACCCATGGTGGTTATCTCTTAAATGCGGCGCAAACCGCTGCAATGCAACAAGTCATCCTTAAAAATGGCGGCTTAAATGCCGACATCGTCGGCCAAAGCGCCGCAACCATAGCGCAAATGGCGGGCATTGATGTCCCTCACACCACTAAGGTCTTAATTGGTGAAGTCACCGATATCACTGAGGCCGAAGCCTTTGCCCACGAAAAACTCTCTCCTTTACTTGGCATGTACCGCGCAGCCGATTTTAATGACGCCGT
The DNA here is from genome assembly GCF_022557375.1 of Shewanella sp. MM_2022_3. NCBI lineage: Bacteria > Pseudomonadati > Pseudomonadota > Gammaproteobacteria > Alteromonadales > Shewanellaceae > Shewanella > Shewanella sp. MM_2022_3. The sequence goes on along the minus strand of NZ_JAKZGV010000002.1, from coordinate 46,469 downwards.
CGATAAGGCTGAAGCCTTGGTCGCCTTAGGCGGGATTGGCCACACATCAGGCTTATATACCGACCAAGATACCCAAACCGAGCGGGTAAAAACCTTTGGTTTTAGAATGAAAACCGCGCGAATTCTAATCAACACTCCAGCCTCACAAGGCGGAATTGGCGACCTGTACAACTTTAAACTCGCCCCCTCACTCACCTTAGGTTGTGGCTCTTGGGGTGGAAACTCGATTTCTGAAAACGTCGGCCCAAGCCATTTAATCAATAAAAAAACCGTCGCTAAGAGGGCTGAAAACATGCTGTGGCACAAGCTTCCTTCGTCTATCTACTTCCGCCGCGGCAGCTTACCTATTGCGCTTGAAGAATTGAGTGATAAAAAGCGCGCCCTCATTGTGACCGACAGATTCCTGTTTAACCAAGGTTATTGCGACGAAACCTTAAAGATTTTAAAAGCCCAAGGTCTTGAAACCGAAGTCTTTTACGAAGTGGAAGCCGACCCCACACTAGCCACAGTGCGCCAAGGTGCCAAAGTGGCCAATAGCTTTAAACCCGATGTGATTATTGCCTTAGGCGGTGGCTCCCCCATGGATGCAGCCAAGATTATTTGGGTGATGTACGAGCATCCCGATGTCGACTTTGCCGATTTAGCACTGCGTTTTATGGATATCCGTAAACGTATCTATAAATTCCCTAAAATGGGCGTCAAAGCCACTATGGTGGCGATACCGACCACTTCCGGTACTGGCTCTGAAGTCACACCTTTTGCCGTGGTCACCGATGAACAAACCGGCAAAAAATATCCCATTGCCGACTATCAACTCACCCCTAATATGGCGATTGTTGACCCGAATCTGGTGATGGATATGCCGAAATCCTTAACCGCTTTCGGCGGAATCGATGCGATCACCCACGCGCTCGAAGCCTATGTCAGCGTGATGGCGAACGAGTACAGCGATGGTCAAGCCCTGCAAGCTCTTGACCTGCTGTGCAAATATCTGCCTGATGCTTATCAGCTTGGCGCCGCATCCCCCATTGCCCGTGAAAAAGTGCATAATGGCGCCACCATAGCCGGTATCGCCTTTGCCAACGCCTTCCTTGGGATCTGCCACTCTATGGCTCACAAGCTGGGCGCCGAGTTTCACTTAGCCCACGGGCTGGCGAACGCGCTGCTGATCAGTAACGTTATCCGCTTTAATGCGACGGACTTACCGACTAAGCAAGCTGCATTCAGCCAATACGACAGACCAAAAGCTCTGTGTCGTTACGCGGCCATTGCCGATCATTTAGCCCTAGGTGGCAACTCAGATGCGCAAAAAGTTGAAAAATTGCTGGAGAAAATCGAGCAGCTCAAGAAGACGCTGGGCATTCCTGCGTCAATCCAAGAAGCCGGAGTTAACGAAGCCGACTTCCTCGCCAAAGTAGATATGCTTGCCGAGGATGCCTTCGATGACCAATGTACTGGTGCCAACCCTCGCTATCCGCTAATTAGCGAGCTAAAACAGCTACTACTCGACAGCTACTATGGCCGCCCCTTCACCGAGCAATAGTGCTTAATATAATGTCTAGGCAAGAAAAATCGTTAAATGCAAAAGCCCTCGTTTGAGGGCTTTTATCGTTTTAACTTAAGCAAAATCAATTGATGACGCAGTACACAACGTTACGATTGACTTGCGAGCTTGATATCAAATAAGTAACAAACTCAATTAATTCAGTGCTAACACATAGTCGATGGCACTGGTAATCGCCGCAACTTGAGCTAAATTGCACTCAGCAGGCGTGGCCGATGGGCTGTCGGGATACACTTCTGTGGTGGTGTTATAAATACAGCCCGTCACACTGCTGCATAAACCTAGCGCTTTCAATGGGTAATTGATCACCCCGTGTTGCACTACCGTTGAGCCGATAATCTCGCCCTTGTCATCGGCAGGCGCGATGTGAGTCACTTTGCTCACGCCATCGATAATCGCCTTTTGAAAAGCATCCTGCGGATTTTCGGTATCGCCTACAGCATAAAAACCATCAGGAATGGTGCCGGGGATAAAGTCTTTGCCGTCACGCGCGGCCAAGGCTGGACGAAATTCATCTTCATCCGAGTCAGTGGTTTCATGTAAATCCACATGCACATCAAAACCTTGTGGGACACTTGCCACCAGTGCCATCAATGCTGCCGACTCTTCTGCTGGGCTATTGGCATAAAACGAGCGGTTTGGATCGATAGCTTTCGGGTTCCAGCGATTAATGGTCTCATAACCCCAAGGGCTTACACACACTGCCACCACTAAGTTTACGCGCTCAGCATAGTGAGCCGCGTTGTTAGCCAAAAAAGCCAAGGCGCCATGCACACCACTGGTTTCGTAGCCGTGTACGCCACCTGTGACTAAAACGGTTTTCTTGTTCGGATCGAACGTAGCAGATTTAACCGCAAACAAGGGATAACGCGCTGGATCAATCGATAAAGCGCCATATTGCACCACATTCAGCCCTAATTCGGCCAGTTGTGACTCCATCGCTTTTAGTGGCGCGACAACATTATCTTGGTAAGAACGCTTAATTTGCGTACTAGCAAACCATGCGGCCTTTTCGGCATCGCCCCATTTTTCACCGACTGTCCCGATTGGGTAAAAACTTACATTCGCCATAGGTTCTCTTCTTCTGATTTTATGTTTTGGTCTTATGGTTAAAGGTTGTTATAGCTCAAAGCACGAGTTGCATTGGAATATCGCGGATCCCACCGCGCTCACGAATATCACCTTGCGCAATAAAGCCAAAGCGCTGATAGACAGGCAGCGCATTCACCGCCGAGTTCACGGTAAACGTGCCGAGATTCCCCTTGGCCAGACACTCAGCTTTAGCATGCTCCCACAGCTGACGCGACAGGCCTTGCCCCTTGGCAATATCCGCCACAAATAGATGATAAAGATGACTGTTATCCTTCATACCCACCACACCGACAAGTTCGCCAGTCTCATTCATTGCAACATGATATTGATAACCTAAGGCAAAATAATGAGCCACCGACTCAACCGACATGGCGTTGACTAAGGTTTCAGCGCCCATATTAGTGCACGTGGGAGCGATATAAACCTGTGTAAGCTGAGTAATTAACGCGCTTATCGCTTCAATATCTGTTGTACTCGCCGCTCTGATCAGCATCTTTATTCCTTGATAGATAACAGTAGCCAGTATTTAATCCCATTCGTTCAACGGTGAGATTAGCTGGATATAAATAATACGATTATTAAAAAGCCAGAACAGGGTTCTGGCTTTGGCAACAAGTTAATGGGACTTAGTACACAGTGGATTTAAGTCCATCATCCTCGGTTACTTTTTCGTCCAGCTGTCCATCCAACGGAACACATTCGCGTACCATTGTTCTAGGTTTTCTGGCTTTAAGATCCAGTGATTTTCATCAGGGAAAATCAGCAATTCAGATGGAATCCCCTTACGTTGCATAAAGCTAAATGCTGCTAATCCTTGACCATAAGGCACACGGAAATCCTTCTCGCCATGGATAACCAGCATCGGGGTTTTCCAGTTTTCGACATAGTTAACGGGGTTGAACTGCTCATATAAGGCTTTGTTATCCTGATAAGTGCCGCCAAACTCATGCTCTGGGAACCAGACTTCTTCGGTCACATAGTACATGGAGCGCATATCGAACAGACCCGCGTGGTTAACGAGGCACTTAAAGCCATCGTTCCAGTTACCTTGGATCCAGTTCATCATGTAGCCGCCGTAAGAGCCACCTAAGGCACAGGCATTTTGTGGATCGAGCCATTTTTGTTGTTGGCTTACCGCAGCCAGACCTTTTTGCAAGTCTTCTAATGGCTTACCGCCCCAATCTTGGCTAATAGAATCGGTAAAGGCTTGGCCGTAACCGGTTGAACCGTGGAAATCCACCATCACAACGCCGTAACCCGCGCCCGCCCATAACTGGGCATTCCAACGACCACTGAAACCGTTGCCAAATGAACCTTGCGGACCGCCGTGGACTAGGTATGCAATCGGATACTTTTTGCCTTCTTGGTAGTTGGCAGGTTTGATCCAGTAGCCGTAAACATCTTCGTTGTTCCAACCCTTAAAGCTAAATTGTTGGAATTCACCGAATTTAATTTCGGCCAGTTTGTCTTTGTTGACTTCGGTTAGACGTTTCAGGCCTTGGCCGTCGGTGTTGATGCGATACAGATCGCCCGGCTCAACTAAGGTTTTGCTGTCGAAGATCAGTTGATCATCGGCGATCGCAATCAGGCTATTACTGCCGTCACTATAGACAGACTGCACATCACCAAATTGAGTATTCACTTTAAAAATAGACACTTGGCCAATGTCCTGCGCCGTCACATACAGAGTGCGGTTGTCCGGTGCAAACATCAGCGAGCTTGGGCTTCTATCCCACAGCGGTGCCACTTCCTTCGACTGTCCGGTGCTGGTATCACGCAACATGATGCGGTAACGATCGGCCTCAAAGCCAGGTTTAGTCATCGCGAGGTACGCCATATAACGACCATCGCTTGAGAATGTTGGCTGCGCGTCCCAAGCGATGTTATCGGCGGTTAAGTTAGTGGCTTTGCCGCCATTCACACTCACCTGCCACAAATCGTAATTGGTGGTCCAAGCTTGATCTTTACTTGGCGCCTTAGCGCTGTACACCACATATTGGCCATCTGGGGTGAAAGTCACTTCTTCCATGCCTGAGAATGGTTTAGGCGGCGTTTCGGTGTCTAAGCCTTGAGTGATATCCACCACTTTAGTCAGCTTTTCACCGTTGAGGGCGCCAACAAATAAGTGATTACGGGCATGGTCTTCCCAAGTATCCCAGTGACGTACCATCAACTGCTTGTATTCACGGCCCGTCGATTTACGCTCTTCTTCGGCCTTAAATTTGTCTTTTGAGCACGCTAAGTCTTTACACTCTGGAAAGACGCGCATACTAAGCACGATTTGCTTGCCATCGTTAGAGAGTTTGTAACCATCAATATCCAATGGCAGATCAGAAACTTGCTGCGCTTCACCACCGGTTAATGGCAGTTGGAACAGTTGGCTTGACCCGCTGCGGCTGGCGAGGAAATAAATCGATTTGTCATCGTTTGCGAAGCTGACATCGTGCTCAGTACCGGCGGCAGAAGTGAGCTGCAGCGGTTTCGCATCTACTTGCGTCAGATCGAGAAGATATAAATCCGAGCTTGCCTCTCCCTTGTCATTAACGGTTTTCAGGCCGTAGACCAGTTTTGTACCGTCGTGAGATACCACGGCTGAATGCAATTTGTTGAGTTTAACCAGCTGTTGCACAGTAAAAGGCTTAGGATCGGCCGCATGGGCAGAGCAGGCCAAACCTGCCGCGCCAAGCGCCAATAGGAGAGGAGCTATTTTCATTGTTATATCCATCTTTTGTTAAACACATTCGGTAGTTGTACCGAATGAACGGTCAAAACGAACATCAATCGTCTCTATGAAGATAAGTTTGCCACACTAACGAAACAAAAACGCTCAAGCAAGCCAAAAGGCGTACTTGAGCGGATTTTTTTGTGACAAATTGTCAGTCAATCAAGAATAGTCTGATTGAGTACCACTCGCCTCGCTATCTTGCTCAAATCCCGCTTAAAAAAGCGACACTTTTGCAAGAAGGCTATTTGTTTAGGCTATTTACTTAGGCTTTAGCTTTAGCGTTAGCGATATTGACTTTCCAAATCGCTGGCCCCGTTTCATGGGCATTCACGCCGTTTGAGTCAACCGCTACAGTCACAGGCATATCTTCAACGTCGAACTCGTAAATCGCTTCCATACCTAAATCGGCAAAAGCCACCACGCGGGATTTCTTAATGGCTTTTGACACTAAGTAAGCCGCGCCGCCAACGGCCATCAGGTAAACAGCTTTGTGTTTCTTGATAGATTCAACGGTCGCAGGACCACGCTCAGCCTTACCAATCATGCCCATCAGGCCAGTTTTTTCTAGCATCAGATCGGTGAACTTATCCATACGGGTCGCGGTTGTTGGGCCAGCAGGACCTACAACTTCATTACCGACGGGGTCAACTGGGCCAACGTAGTAGATAAACTTACCAGTAAAGTCGACGCCTTCTGGTAAACCTTCGCCGCTTTCAATCAGGCTTTGGATACGCTTATGGGCAGCGTCACGTCCGGTCAGCATTTTACCGCTTAACAGAATGGTTTCACCGCTCTTCCACTGCTCGATATCCGCTTGTGTGACAGTGTCTAAGTTAACACGGCGCACATCGCTGCCCACTTCACGGGTGATTTCTGGCCAGTCGCTCAGCGATGGTGGAGTAAGATCAGCAGGACCAGTTCCATCTAAATGGAAGTGAACGTGGCGCGTTGCCGCGCAGTTCGGGATCATCACCACAGGTTTTGATGCTGCATGAGTCGGCGCAGATTTGATTTTCACGTCTAACACTGTGGTTAACCCGCCAAGACCTTGAGCACCAATACCTAAGTTGTTAGCACGCTCGAAAATGTCTAAACGCAGTTTTTCTTCGGTAGTTTGTGCGCCGCGCGCCATTAACTCATGGATATCCACGCTTTCCATCAAGGCTTCTTTGGCCAGCACTGCCGCTTTTTCAGCGGTGCCGCCAATACCGATGCCGAGCATACCTGGAGGACACCAGCCCGCGCCCATCGTTGGCAGCGTTTTTTCAACCCAAGCGGCGATATCGTCAGATGGGTTTAACATCACCATCTTGGCTTTGTTTTCACTGCCGCCGCCTTTGGCGGCGATAGCGACTTCAACATGGTTACCAGGCACCATATCGATATGCACCACAGATGGGGTGTTGTCTTTAGTGTTTTTACGGCTACCGGCAGGATCGGCCACAATCGATGCTCGCAGTGGATTATCTGGGTTGGTATAAGCGCGACGAACACCTTCATCGACCATTTGTTGCACGGTCATATCGGTTTTGTCCCACTTAACCCCCATACCAATCTTAACGAAGGTGGTCACGATACCCGTGTCTTGGCACAATGGACGTTTGCCTTCGGCAGACATACGCGAGTTAATCAAAATTTGGGCAATCGCATCCTTCGCCGCCGCACTTTGCTCACGCTCATAAGCTTCGCTCATGGCATCGACAAAATCTTTGGGATGGTAATAGGAGATGTATTGCAGGGCATCCGCCACACTTTCAATGAAGTCGGCTTGTTTAATCACTACATTTTCAGACGTTTCATGGTGAGATGACATAGTAGGTGCGCTCCAGCAGCCTTTAGGGCCTTACTTGTTTTTTGTGTAATTCTTTCTGGGCCAATATGATACTCTTTCCCATCTTTTTGGGCTACATCACATTTTTAGATAGGGTTAATAGATGGCAAATAGGGCGGCATTACCGCTGGCAGTACGCCAACTTGACTGGACATTCAGCACAGCAGCAATCTTCGAACACTTTGCAGCCGAGCCTTGGGCCATCGTGCTCGACTCCGCCAATGCGCCCCATCAGGACGCTAAATTCGATATTATTTGCGCAAATCCTATTGCCACCCTGATCACCCATGGTGAACTGACCGATATCCTAATTCAGTTGCCCGAATTAACCATACCCACCCAAATGAGTGCAACTGATGATCCCTTTACGCTGGTCAATCAACTATTGCGCCATTGGTATCCACAATCCTTTAGCTGCAATTTGCCCTTTAGTGGCGGCGCTATGGGCAGTTTTAGTTATGATTTAGGCCGCCGAATTGAACAGTTACCCAGCACAGCGGCTAAGGATATTCACCTCGGCGAGATGAATATTGGCTTTTACGACTGGGCATTGATTTTTGACTATCAGCAGCAAAGCTGGTTTATGGTGCACTATTTAGGCGATGCAGCGCTCGATACTCAATTGAACATAATTGAAGCAAAAATAGCCAACACCACAAAACAGGCTGAGTTTAGTCTCACAAGCCCTTGGTCGGCGCAACTCACCAAAGCCCAGTACACCTCAAAATTTAATCAAGTACAAGCATATCTACAAAGCGGTGATTGCTATCAAATTAATTTAACTCAGCGATTTGAAGCTGAGTATCAAGGCGATGAATGGCTCGCCTACTGCAAACTGCGCAGTGCCAATCAGGCGCCCTTCTCTGCCTTTATGCGGCTTGAGGCCAACGCGATTTTATCGATTTCGCCTGAGCGTTTTATTCAGCTGCGCGGGGATGATATTCAAACCAAACCGATTAAAGGCACCTTGCCACGTCATGCCGATCCAGATCGGGATAAACAGGTGGCACAAACACTCGCCAATTCCCCTAAAGATCGCGCCGAAAACGTGATGATTGTGGATTTGCTACGTAATGATATCGGCAAAGTAGCGGCGCCCGGGTCAGTGCAAGTACCGCACTTATTTGCCATAGAAAGTTTTCCGGCTGTGCACCATTTAGTGAGTACCGTCACCGCTAAACTCGATCCACAATACCACGCCAGTGACTTACTGCGGGCAGCCTTTCCCGGCGGTTCAATTACTGGCGCCCCTAAAATTCGCGCCATGGAAATTATTGAAGAACTGGAACCCTCACGCCGCAGTCTGTATTGTGGTTCAATAGGCTATATCAGCCAAGATGGGCAAATGGATACGAGCATTACCATCCGCACTATTGTTGCCGAGCGCGGCAAGCTCTATTGTTGGGCTGGCGGAGGGATCGTCGCCGACTCCAATGTCGATGCCGAATATCAAGAAAGCTTCGATAAAGTCAGTCGAATCTTACCCTTGTTAGATAGCCCTCAATAATCGACAGGAATGGTGGGAAACCTATGGAACAAGCGGAATTTAGACTCAGATTCAATCTACACCCATTAGCTAAGCAAGATCCGGCGGCGCTCCCTCACCAAGGACTGCGAAAAGCGGCGGTGTTAATTCCCTTGCAGGAAATCCAAGGCGAGCTCAATCTGATTTTAACCCAAAGACCCATGCATCTTCGGGCGCACCCAGGGCAAATCAGTTTTCCGGGAGGAAAGATTGAACCCAGTGATCCAAGTGCGATTATGGCGGCATTACGAGAAGCCGAAGAGGAAATTGGTCTTTGCCGAGAAAATGTGGATGTGATAGGTACTTTCCCTGCCCACAATACCTTTACTGGGTTTGAAATTACCCCAGTGGTCGGGATCATCAAGCAAGATTTTACCTTAAGGCTCGATCCAGGCGAGGTTGCCGATTGTTTTACAGTGCCTTTAAGTTTTTTTATCGAACCAAGCCATCGGCATCGTAACGCATTCTTACGCAAAGGCCGTTATTACAGCGTACACTTTATCCCGTATCAACAGCGTTTTATCTGGGGAGCGACAGCGGCGATCATCGATCACCTCTGTCGGCATGTGAGTCTGCCCGAGGAGATGCTGTAAAGTCGCATTGCTCTTTTGGATAATTTAAATCACAAAATGTACATATAAGCCCGCCACTAACGACGTTAACAGCAGCAAGGGAATATTAAACCAATAACCCAGTTTACTGTGGTGGGCAACATAGTAGTTAAACGCCAGACTTATCAGACTGATCGCACCACAGCCCCAGATGATATATTGCAGTAATTCGGTTTCGCTTGGGTCCCAATAGTGCCTGAAGGTTTCACCGCGACTCAAGTAGGACCCGACCTCTCGTTCGGGGCGAGCCTCGCCAAACACCATCAGCGCGTACACCGCCAATGCCCAACCCAAAATAGATAATGTCGCGAGGATGAGCTGGAATATTTTAACTTTTCTCATATCGCCTCCGAACGTTTAACACACGATAACCAAACAACCTAAAGATGTCGGATTGTGGTTGATTGGGTATATATTGCTTAATAGCGGTAATATTCACCTCAGGATACCTTTTTCAGCTTGAGAAAAGCCACCAGCAAGGTAATATAAACCTCCAAAATTTTCATATAAAACGTTTCGTTGGAGAACTAAGCAACAATGAGTATTGCATCAGTCGCTTCTGTATTTAAAGGTGAGCACGCAGTCGGTTCTACGGTCACCGTACGTGGATGGGTAAGAACTCGTCGTGACTCTAAAGCTGGCATCTCTTTTTTGGCAGTCTATGACGGCTCCTGCTTCAATCCTATTCAAGGTGTCGTGCCAAATAGCTTAGAAAATTACGACAACGAAGTGTTAAAGCTAACTGCTGGCTGCTCGGTGATCGTAACCGGTGAGATTGTTGAATCGCCAGGCGCGGGCCAAGCCTATGAGCTGCAAGTGACTCAAGTTGAAGTGACTGGCTGGGTTGAAGATCCAGACACTTACCCAATGGCGGCTAAACGTCATTCTATTGAGCATTTACGTGAATTGGCGCACTTACGCCCACGTACCAACATCATTGGTGCCGTTGCTCGCGTACGTAACTGTTTATCTCAAGCCATTCACCGTTTCTACCACGAAAATGGCTTCGTGTGGGTATCTACACCGCTGATCACCGCATCTGACTGTGAAGGCGCGGGTGAAATGTTCCGTGTATCCACACTGGATATGGAAAACCTGCCACGCACCAGTGATGGCAAAGTAGACTACGACAAAGATTTCTTCGGTAAAGAGGCTTTCTTAACCGTATCGGGCCAATTAAACGGCGAAACCTACGCCTGCGCCCTGTCAAAAATCTATACCTTTGGCCCGACTTTCCGTGCTGAAAACTCAAACACTAGCCGTCACTTAGCGGAATTCTGGATGGTTGAGCCCGAAGTGGCCTTTGCCACCTTAAGCGATATCGCCAGTCTCGCTGAAGGCATGCTGAAATACGCCTTCAACGCAGTATTAGCTGAGCGTATGGACGATTTGCAATTCTTCGCCCAACACGTGGATAAAACCGTAATTGAGCGTCTGCAATCCTTCGTCTCGAGCGATTTCGCCCAAGTGGACTACACCGATGCAGTAGATATTCTGCAAAAATGTGGCCGTGAGTTCGAATTCCCAGTGTCTTGGGGTATCGACTTATCCTCTGAGCACGAGCGTTATCTGGCCGAAGAGCACTTTAAAGCCCCAGTGGTTGTGAAGAACTATCCAAAAGATATCAAAGCCTTCTACATGCGCCTTAACGAAGACGGTAAAACCGTTGCCGCGATGGACGTGTTAGCCCCTGGCATCGGTGAAATCATCGGTGGTTCACAACGTGAAGAGCGTTTAGATGTGCTGGATATGCGTTTAGAGGAAATGGATCTGAACAAAGAGGATTACTGGTGGTACCGCGATCTTCGTCGTTATGGCACAGTGCCACACGCAGGTTTTGGTCTAGGCTTTGAGCGTTTAGTGTCTTACGTCACTGGCGTATCGAACATCCGTGACGTGATCCCATTCCCACGTGCACCACGTACCGCGAACTTCTAATATCGTTTCTTAGAAAGTTGTCCTTAAAACGCGCTAACAGCGCGTTTTTTATTGCTGTCAAACTGCGCTAAAATTCATCACTCAATCAAACAGCTTAGCCAGAGTCCTTGCGCTTTAGGGGCGAAGAAATCTAAGATGGCAGCGGCTAATACAGTGTCGTTATTTTTTAGCCCAGTTGCATGTTAGTGGCGTAGTTGCACGAAGCAACTCAACAGCATTTTGCTCAATCGAGGAATCATAATGTCAAAGATCAATTTACTTTTGCTGTGCGGCGGTGGAAGTGCGGAACACGATATTTCCCTACTGTCGGCTAATTATTTTGAAACCTCGTTAGCAAAATCAGAACAGTTCAATGTACTACGTGTAGTACTGGATAAATTTGGCCAATACCAAACCGCCGCAGGCGATGACTGCGAGCTGACCAATAACCGTGAGATCCGCTTTCGTGACGAGAGCAAAGCCCCTTGGCCCGTGGATTATGTGATCCCTTGTATTCACGGTTATCCAGGTGAGACAGGCGACATTCAGTCTTACTTTAATCTTATCCAACTGCCCTACTTTGGTTGCGAATCCGAAGCGAGCAGTAACTGCTTTAACAAGATCACCGCCAAAATGTGGTTCAGCGCCTTAGGCATTCCCAACACACCTTATATCTTTTTAAATCAATACGATGATGAAGCCATTGCTCAAACCCAAGCGGCACTTGAAAATTGGGGGTCAATTTTCGTCAAGGCTGCGTCTCAAGGCTCATCGGTCGGTTGCTATAAGGTGGATGAGGCTAGCAAAGTGAGCGAAGTACTCAAAGATGCCTTTGGTTATGCCCCCTACGTGATTGTTGAAAAAACCATTAAAGCCCGTGAACTTGAAGTCGCAGTTTACGAATATCAAGGTGAAGTGATCGCCACCCTACCCGGCGAAATCATCTGCGATAGCAATACCTTCTACACCTTCGATGAAAAGTACGCGAAAAACAGTAAGGCGCGAACCGATGTCGTCGCGCAAAATGTACCGACTGAAATCAGCGATCAGATCCGAGCCTATGCGATTAAAGCCTTTAAAGGCATGAAGTTACGTCACCTGTCCCGTATCGACTTTTTCTTAACCGCGGACAATGAAATCCTGCTGAACGAAATCAATACCTTCCCAGGTTCGACGCCCATTTCGATGTTCCCTAAGATGCTGCAAAATCATGGGCATGATTTCACCCAATACTTAAGTTTAGTGATTAACAGTCAGTTAGCGGTAAAGTAACCACCTTAATCAAACAATAAGAGCGCCAATGGCGCTCTTATTGTCTGAGATGATGATCAACGCGGCGACATGGCCGCTTGTTTCGCCAGTAATTCAAAAAACGCGGCCTTGGGCATGGGTTTATAAAATAGATAACCCTGAATTTCTTGAATATGGTTATCCATCATTACCTTAAGCTGTTCTTGAGTTTCAACCCCTTCCGCCGTGACTCGCAGATTAAGTGCATGACTTAAGCGTACTATCGCTTCAATCAAAGCAAGATGTCGCTCACCTTCCGCGAGCCTGTCAATAAAGCTCTTGTCGATCTTAATTTGATCAATAGGGAAATTCGCTAAATAAGACAACGAAGAATAACCCGTGCCAAAATCATCGAGGGAAATGCTAATACCTCGACCGCGTAACTCATTAAGCACTTGAATTAAATGAGTATGTTTTTTCATTAACAGGGATTCGGTGATCTCCAAGGTGATCAACTCATAGGGAAAATCCTCTATCCCTAAACCTTCAATAATATCGGCGAACGAATCACAAAACTCATCCTGCAACTCATGAGACCAAAATTCAAAGGTCGACACGTTAATCGCTAAACTCATCGGCCAACCGAGCGCTTGCATTTCAATAATAGTTTGCATCACCGCTTGGCGTACACAACGGCCAATATTGACAATTAAACCACTGTTTTCAGCAATGGGGATAAACTCATCGGGGGAAATAAACTGTCCTTCATGCTGCCAGCGCAGTAGCACCTCAGCACGCACAATTAGCCCCGTTGTCGCATCGACTATCGGTTGAAAGTACAACTCGAAAGCTTTTTGCTCTAATGCTTGCTTAAGTAGCGTGTGTAAATTAGCAATACGCTCTGCATTTTGTTGCATTTGTTCGGTAAAAAAATGATATCTATTACGGCCATTCGCCTTAGAGATATACATCGCTTGGTCAGCGCAGTTTAACAGTTGCTCTAAATCGAGGGCATCTTCAGGGAATCGCGCAATACCAATACTCACTGAGCTATAAACGCCTTTATCGAGGGATAATTCATAACGTCGATAAACCTGCTTATTGATCTTGTCAGCGAGTTGCGACAGTTCTCTTTGAGTCACAACCCCTGGCAGTAGGATGGCGAACTCATCACCACCTAAGCGTGCAAACACCGCCTGCTCGTTCAAACAAGTTTTAACCTGTTCCACCATCTGCACTAAGAGGACATCGCCTTTGTCGTGACCGTAGGTATCGTTTACTTGTTTAAAGTTATCCAAATCCATCAACATAAAGCTAAAGCCAGGCGTTAGGCTATCGGCACAAATAAGCTCTTGGATTTGTCTAAACAAGGCATTACGGTTAGCAAGTCCCGTCAGGGAATCATTATTCGCTTGATATTTGATTAACTGAGCCGCTTTTTTACGCTCACTGACGTCAGAAAATAACCACGCAAACCCATTATCTGTACTATGGGGTTCACGAAAAACCGTTACGGTTAAATCGAGATAAAAGGTTTCACCATTATTCCGTAGACCGACCAGTTCACCCTGCCACATCTTCCCCTCAGAGAGATGGTTAAAGAGAGAAGCAATTTCATGGGGCTCAGAGGGAGAGAAAAACAGCTCAGGATTAAAATCTAAAATAGGGTCAGGCTGTGGCCAAACCATCAGTTTAAAAGCATCGTTGGCATAAAGTACCGAATGCTTTTCATTAGTGATCACCAGTGCTAGGGGTAAACGATCAAATATTTTCACTGCAAGACGCTGAAACTCCAGCGATCGACTACGTTCTATCGCTAAACTCGCTAATCTTGCTGCCTCAGCGATTAAGGTTAAATCCGCAGCTGTTGGGGATTTAATGACTTTGTAATACATTGCAAAGGTGCCAAGCACCTTACCTTGAGAATCTTTAATAGGTTCAGACCAACAAGCTCTTAATCCATGAACAAGTGCATAGGATTTATACAAGGCCCAATAAGGATGATGTTCGATATCCTCAACAATCACCCTTTCCCCCGTATAGGCCGCGGTACCACAGGAACCGGCCTCAGGGCCAATTTCGACGCCATGGATAGCTTGATTATAACTATCAGGTAAATGGGGCGCGGCCCCCATGAGCACTCTTTTACCGTCCTCACTGAGCAATAAGACCGAGGCGTGGGTGCCAAGGCGTTGATCTTCAATTTTTAACACTAAGGCATGGAGAATTTCTGCCAATGGCGCACCATTGAGCAGCATTGAAAGAATACCGTTGTAACACTCGAGGCTAACGTTTTGATTAAACGGGGCACTTAACTTACCAACCGCACCTACAACCTGCATTCCTTCGTCCATAGTACCCTTGTCAGTTAGCGTGTAAGGTAACGACATTACTAAGGTGATTAACCTTTGTAAATTAGAAGTGAATTTTAGGAGTATAAACAAGCTAAAGCAACCTTTCGATGTGTAACCAAAGGTTGCTTTAGTCTAAGGAATATTGACGTTAAAGGATTATTTTTGCCGCAGTTGGGTTGCAAGTCCCTACACTAAAAGTCTTTTAAAACCACTCGACCTCCCATAAGAACAACCATACATCACAGCGCATTTCGCGAGCATGCTCTAGCAAGGGCACACTTCATGTAATCTCGAAGCGTCAACCCTCTAGGAAATTAGACGAATATACTGCGGTTTATTCTTGAATGCGTTCAAGCTTTGCGAGATAAAAACCATCAAAACCAGTATCGGCTGGACTGATCGTTTCATCCTCGAGTAAACGGAAATTGGGATTTTCAGCTAAAAAGGCATCCACTTGACCGCGGTTTTCGCAGGGGAAAATCGAGCAAGTCGCGTACACCACAATGCCACCGACCTTCACCATGCGACTGTAACTGCTGAGAATATGCTTTTGCAGTTCCATCAACACAGGTAAACGTTCATCGGTATCACGCCATTTGGCGTCGGGATTACGCTTTAATACCCCAAGGCCAGAACAGGGCACATCGAGCAGGACGCGATCGGCGCTAAGTTTTAAGCGTTTAATGGTTTTAGAGCCGACAATTAACCGTGTTTCGATATTGTGGGCACCATTACGACGGGCGCGCTCTTTCAGATTGTCGAGTTTCCATTGCTCCACATCCATCGCTAACAAACGCCCTTTACCTTGCATTTGTGCAGCAATATGCAAGGTTTTTCCGCCAGCACCGGCGCAGGCATCAATCACTCGCATACCCGGTTTGGCATCGAGCGCTGCGGCTACCCGTTGTGAGCCCGCATCTTGCTGCTCAAATAAGCCATCTTTAAAGCTATTTGTACGAAACAGTGCAGAATCCGATGTCACTTCAAGGGCAGAGTCAACGCTTTCGACCGCTTGAGTCGAGACAAATTCGGCCGCTAATTTTTGCGTTAATTCATCACGGGTGACTTTTAAACCATTAACCCGCAGGAAACGTTTAGGTGGCGTGCTTAAGGCCGCGCGCTCTTTTTCCCACGAAGCCCCCAACTGCTCCCGTCCCATGGTATCTAACCATTCCGGGCAACCGTCCCAAAGTACGGGGTTAGTTTTAGCCTGTTCAATACGCGCGGCTAAATCATCAGTATCCACTGGCAGTGAGTACTGCATTTTAGGCAGTTCCAACGCGTGAAATAAGTGCCACACATTAAGTAGCTTTGAGCCTAAACGCGCCATTTCTTCCGGCTTGATATCGGCTAAGAAACAGTAAAGATTTAAGCGGCGTAGAATATCGCCCGTTACAGTCGCGATCCGCGCCTGCTCGGCGGGTACTAACTTTAATCCTGAAAAATGCTGAGAATAAGCCCGGTCTAAGGGTTTTCCTTCGCTTAGCACCATAGCTAAGATATTGATCACTAATTCATTCGAGCTGGCAGAAAGCGGAGAATTCAACATTTACAGGTCACCGTGAGTAATAAAACCGAGGGATCATAGGAGGTCAGGCACGAATACGCAAGTAAACAGATGCTCAGTTGCTATTAAGCACTGCAAAAGCCTAATAAAAAAGCGATCCACAGGGATCGCTTTCATAAAACACTCAAATGCTCTTACATTTTAGAGCCCCGAGCACCATAGAATAGAATAAAACCGTAGCACACCACAGGCAGAATAAATGCCAGTTGGATGCCTAAGTTATCGGCTAACACGCCCTGCAATAATGGCACAATCGCACCGCCCACAATGGCCAAACAGAGGATACCGCTGCCCTGGGAAGTATGGGGACCTAAATCTCGCAGTGCTAAGCTGAAAATGGTCGGAAACATGATTGAGTTAAATAATCCCACGCCCAAAATCGCCCACATGGCAATGCTACCACTAGTTGTCATGGCCACCAACACTAACAATGCCGCCATAAAGGCATTGAAGGCAAGCACTGTGCCTGCGGGGATTTTTTGCATCACAGCCGAGCCGATAAAACGTCCAACCATGGCGCCGCCCCAGTAATAGGCGATGTAATGGGCCGCTTGTTCTTCTGGCATACCGACTATGTGTGATTCACCAAGGAAGTTGACTAAGAAGCTACCGATAGAAACCTCTGCGCCCACATAGACAAAAATCCCCACTGCGCCCAGCACTAAATGCGTGCTTTGTAGTGCGCTGGTTTTACCTAAATGGGTTTGAACCCCACCAGTTGTTTCAGTATGTTCACGGATCACTGGCAAATCTAACTTAGCAAAAATGATGGCAAGTACGGCAAGAGCTGCGGCGAGCAACAAGTAAGGCAGTTTAACGACTTCCGCCTCGGCATTGGCTTGCGCTAATTCAGAAGACGCCGTTGCCGCCACCGATAAAATCAAAATAGACCCAAAAAACGGCGCAACTGTGGTGCCAAGTGAGTTAAAAGCTTGTGTCAGGTTTAAACGACTCGATGCAGTTTCTGCGCTACCAAGGGCGTTGACATAGGGGTTGGCTGCCACCTGTAAAATGGTGATGCCTGAGGCAAGCACAAAAAGTGCGCCGAGAAATAAACCGTAGGTTGCAAGGGATGCGGCAGGGTAAAACAAGCCACAGCCGATACTGGCAATCACTAAGCCTGTGACAATCCCTTTTTGGTAGCCAAGTCGTTTAACAAGTTGACCTGCGGGAATAGACACCAAGAAATAAGCCCCAAAGAAACAAAACTGGATCAACATCGCTTGGGTGTAATTGAGTGAAAAAACAGCTTTTAGGTGGGGGATCAGAATATCGTTTAAACAAGTGATAAATCCCCACATAAAAAACAGTGAAGTCAGTGATACTAGCGCAAAACGGTAGTTGCCATTATCCGATCCGCTGACGCTGGTCGTGTGGCTGCTGGTGTTAATAGATGACGCCATAGTTGTGCTCTCTAATCATGTTTTTATTATCTAAAGGGTATGTCCCTTAGGCGTTTGCGTAAAACAACAAGCAGTAACAATCGAGTTGTCACTGCTTGTTTGAGGCCATAGCAGGAAGACCGCTAACTTATACAACCAACTAGACCAATAGTGCATAGAAGCTGGCATAGGCTGAAAATATCAAGTTATCACCCTGCAAGTGTGCGGTTTTTAAACCATGTCCGGTTAATTCTTGCTGTAACTTAAGCCCTGCTAGCAACAACTGAGTCTCAGTGTCTAATAGGTTGAAGCAAACCAATAGCTTCTGTTCCCCAAGTTTACGCACAAACACCAATAACGGCTCTGGCGCATCGAGAAACTCAATCTCCCCTTCAATCAAAATAGGATAACCTTTGCGCCATGCAAGGAACTGACGATAACCATGTAACATAGATGCGGGGTCTGCTTCTTGTACATCAACTGCCAGAGCTCGATGCTTGCTCGTCACTGGTAACCAAGGGGTTACTTGGCTAAAGCCTGCAAAATCTGCATGTTGCTCCCATGGCATGGGAGTACGGCAACCATCTCGCCCCTTAAACATCGGCCAGAAGGTTTTGCCGAAAGGGTCTTGTAACTCGTGAAATTCAATTGGTGCTTCGGTTAAGCCAAGCTCTTCCCCTTGATAACTACAGACACTGCCACGCAGCGAACAAAGCATCGCATTAAGCATTTTCACCATATCGGGTATTTGCTTACCGCGCCCCCAACGGCTCGCTACCCGCTGCACATCATGGTTACCTATTGCCCAGCAGGGCCAGCCATCGCCAATACTGCCTTCCAGCGCTTCTACCGTTTGGCGAATATAAGTGGCACTGTAGTCATCGGTCAGCAACTCAAAACTGTAAGCCATGTGTAACCGATCTTCGCCCTTGGTATAGGCAGCCATTACAGCGAGTGAGTCTTCAGCAGAAACTTCACCTAAGGTCACAGCGCCTGGATAACGATTGATAAGTTGGCGTAATTCTTCAATAAACTGAATCGTTTGTGGGCGATCGTTATTGTAATAATGGTACTGATAGGCATAGGGATTATCTTCACTAAATCCCCGCCCTTGGCGTTTATCCTTGGGTTTTGCCGGATTATCTCGAAGCTGCTCATCGTGATAACAGAAGGTAATGGCATCTAAGCGGAAACCATCGACACCCTTCTTCAGCCAAAACTCCACATTATCTAACACGGCTTGACGAACTTCAGGATTGTGGAAGTTTATGTCGGGTTGGCTGCGCAAAAAGTTGTGCAGATAATATTGTTGCCTGCGCGGTTCCCACTCCCAAGCGCAACCACCAAAGATCGCTAACCAATTATTGGGTGCGGTACCATCTTCCTTCGGATCCGCCCACACATACCAATCGGCCTTAGGATTGGTACGGTTCTCACGACTCTCGATAAACCACGCATGTTGATCCGAGGTATGGCTTAACACTTGGTCGATAATGACTTTAATACCGCGTTGATGGGCTTTTTCAATCAGCTCATCGAAATCCTGCATCGAACCGAATAAGGGATCGACCTCGCGATAATCACTGATATCGTAACCAAAGTCAGCCATGGGGGATTTGAAGAAGGGTGAAATCCAAATGGCATCCACATTCAGGCTGGCAATATAATCCAACTTAGTGATGATCCCGCGAAGATCGCCTACGCCATCACCATTGGTATCTAAAAGGCTGCGTGGATAGACTTGATAAATTACGGCGCCACGCCACCAGGTTAACTCACTCATAATGCCCCTTTATCCTTATTCTTCAGCGAGCTAACCCAAAAACTCACTAACAGGCAGTTACAGCAATGTTACTGCGGAGTAAAGGCGCTACGGCTTGTATTTGTGACAGCGAGCATACGTGAAGAAGGAAATAAGGTTCAATACACCTGCATACGTATGCAAAGGAGACAAGAGATACTAAGCTTCAATCGGGTAAGAATTTAATTTTTATTAACATAGAGTTACGCATATCGATTTATGATTTAGCTAATACATTTTTTATACAAAATCCGACTTTTATCCTGTCTTCAGCCTATTGAATACGTATGCACAATATTGTTACGTCAAGATTACCGGGAGTAGTATCTTCACCGTTGCATAACATTTTGGTCATAAACGCAGCACTTATGCAGTCAATTAAGCGCCGAAATACCAAAAAATGCCGTAAATACAATGCGGTAATAACGATAAAACGCTCTACATAAGCGGTTAAAAGCGACTTCAAGGGGAAGATAGAAATGATGCGATTTAAACCCAGCTTGCTGACCTTAGCACTCGTTGCTGCAGGCGCCAGTATGCACTCCTACGCAGCAGATGCGGTAACAGATAAAGATGTAAAAGCTAAAAAAGATGCAGAAATTGAAGTAATCCAAGTTAAAGGCTTCAGAACCAGTGTAATCAAATCGCTCAATGATAAACGTTTTGGCGATACCGTCGCTGAATCTATCTCTGCCGATGATCTCGGCGCTCTGCCCGACCAATCTATCGCCGATGCGTTAACCCGTTTACCAGGCGTCACCGCCGTTCGTACTGGCGGTCAAGCCAGTGGTCTGAACATCCGTGGTCTCGATGGCGATTTCGTGTTTGCTACTCTAAATGGTCATGAACAAGTCACCACTGGCGGTAAACGTGCCATTGAGTTTGACCAATATCCATCCGAATTAATCAGTCAAGCGGCTGTTTATAAATCTCCAAAAGCCTCGCTGATCGAAGGCGGTGTTGCTGGTACAGTTGAATTAAAAACCGCCGACCCGCTTAAAAGTGACAAAGACCAATCATTCAATATCAACACCCGTGGCAGTTTTAACGATCGTGCTGATGAAATCTCTGATGCAGAGCAATACGGCAATCGGTTAAGCCTTGCTTATCAAGGTAAATTCCTCGAAGACACCTTAGGGGTTGCAGTGGGTTATGCCCACCTGTATCAGCCTTACGTTGCGAGTCAGTTCATTGGTTTACGTTTTAATGATGATAAAAAAGACGTTAACGCTGACAGTATCAAGGAAGCAATTAGCGAAGGTTTTGAACTACAACAAAAAGGCGGCGACGATACCCGTGATGGCTATATGGCTGCTATCCATTGGCAACCGACCGATAATCTGAGCCTGAAAGGTGATCTGTTCCACTCTAAATTTACCTCAGAAAACTTTGCCCGTGGTTTCCGTGTTAAATCATTGAAAAATGGCACTATCAGTGATGCCGTTGTCGAAAATGGTTCTATGACAGGTGGTACCGTCTCTACCGACGGCACGGATAACTTTGCGGTTTTCGTGATCAACGATAATGACTCCAAATACTCAGAGCTGACCTCTGGCTCTTTTAATGTTGAATGGAACAACGGCGGCGCACTGACAGTTGCAGCTGATGTGAGCTATTCAAAAGCCGACGGTGAATTCGTTAACGGCGGCACCCGCGCCGTGTTGTATGATGACATTGGTAATGAAGTACGCTCAGCAGAATCGATAACATACCAACTTAATGGTTTAAGTCCTGCCGATATTAGTTTTGCCAACGACTATACCAATACAGCCTCTTTGGGCTTAAAAGAAGTGGGAATGTGGCCTTATAATCAGCAAAACGATCTGGTTGCCTACAAACTCGACTTTAACTATGTCTTAGACATGGGCGTTGTGTCTTCTGTTGATTTTGGTGTGCGCTATGCTGAGCGTGAGTTTAACGCTCAACGCTCACAAGCAGGCTACGGCTTTGAATTTGGTAAAAACCCAAGCAACCAACCGGTGCTTAGCCTCAACGGCGATATGGCAAAAGTGGTTGATTTTGGAGGAGAACTCTCAGGTTACCCAAGTTTCCTCGCTATTGACTTTAACAAAGCTGTCGAGCTGGTCAATGCGCAGTTAGCCGCAACGGGTCAATCACCCTTTACTCCAACAGCTAACTGGTCAAATAACTGGACCATGATCCAAAGCGGCGCGGTCAATGAAGATGTATTGGCAGGCTACGTGCAAGCTAACTTGGACTTTGATATCGCTGATATTAAGGTAACTGGTAACGTAGGTGTTCGTGTTGTTAATACCGATCAAAGCAGTACCGGCTTACAGCAAGTAGGTTATGGTTTAGGTGAGGCCATTACCGATGAACTGGGTGTTGTCAGCACAGATTATATCCGTAACAAGGTCGGCAAAACTTATACTGATTACCTGCCATCATTAAACTTAACCTTCCACCTGACAGAAAACGATCAACTGCGTTTTGCTGCGGCATCTGTAATGTCACGTCCACCTATCGATAAGTTAAAGTCTGGTATGGGTTCTTGGTACGACGATTCAGCAACACCAGGATATAAAAAGTACAATGCGTGGGGTAACACCAGTCCGTTATTAGATCCTTTCTATGCGGATCAATATGACTTGTCCTACGAGCACTACTTTGAAGAATCTGAAGGTGCGGTCGTTGTAGCCTTGTTCTATAAAGATATTAAATCTTTCATCAACAACTTCACTATTCAACCGTTTGATTTTGAAGCGAATGGATTTATCGTACCTGATACCATTATCGATAATGGTGTTGAATTCCCAGTTGTAAAAAATGAAGGTCAATATCAAACAGCCATCAACAACGATAAAGGCGGCTATATCCGTGGTATCGAGTTAGGCTATACCCAAGTGTTTGATTTCCTACCATCACCATTGGATGGCTTAGGCTTCACGGGTAGCTACTCTTACTCCGATAGTGAAGTGGAATTTACCACCGATTTAAGTGGTTCAAACCTGACCATTCCATTGCCAGGACTTTCAGAAGATGTGTTAAACACCACATTATTCTACACCCTGGATGGCTTCGATACCCGAGTCAGCATGAGATATCGTAGTGGCTATGTTTCAGAACAAGTTGCTGTTGAATCTCAATTGGCATTCTTCGATGCGGAAACAGTTGTGGATTATCAGGCCTCTTACGCGCTGGATAACGGCCTTAAATTCCTATTCCAAATCAATAACCTCACTGATGAACCAAGCAAAACCTATTTTGGTGAAGAACATCAAACCGGGACGATTCAATACTTCGGTAGACAATATTTCCTTGGTTTAACCTACTCTCTGTAAGACAGAGTAAAAAAAGCCTGCTTCACACTGAAGCAGGCTTTTCATTTTTTATGTATAACAAAAGTGAGATGACACGCCGACATTCATTTCAAAAGTCACTCTTAAAACCTCACCCGATAAAAGGCCCATAGTATGATACGTCACAGTCTACTCTTCGCCCTTGTGTTAACCGCCTCTTCTCCCTTATGTGTTCTAGCACAGACCAGCCATAGCCCCGTCAGCAGTACAGCATCTTTGCATCTTGAGCCGCTCTCTTGGTGGGCGGGCATGCATAATCCTAAGTTGCAATTAATGCTACACAGCAGCGCCCTACCCTCGGATGCAACGCAGCTTAAGGTTGAGATAGCTGGCCAAGATGTGGTGTTTGAAGGGATTGAACAGACGGATAATCCCCATTATTTGTTCATCAATTTAGATTTGCGCCAAGCTAAACCGCAGACCTTTGATATCCGCATTCTCACTGGCGACAAGCAGCTCTTCCAACTGCCCTACACTTTAGCTGCGCGGGCAGATGGCAGCCGAGAGCGCCAAGGTTTTAGCAATAAAGATGTGATTTACCTTATCACCCCAGACCGATTCGCCAATGGCAACCCAAGCAATGATAATCAAGCCGATATGCTCGAGCATGCGGCGCCAGAAAATTCCGATGGTCGCCATGGCGGCGATATCGAAGGTATTCGCCGGCACTTAGATTACTTAGCCAAACTGGGCGTCACTCAGCTGTGGATCAACCCACTGCTTGAAAATAACCAAGCCCAGTACTCCTATCATGGTTACGCCATTACTAATCTTTATCGGGTCGACCCGCGTTTTGGCAACAATCAGGATTACCAAAGGTTAGTCACGGAGGCCAAACAACGTGGCCTTGGAGTAATTAAAGACGTCGTGCTTAACCATATTGGCTCAAATCATTGGTGGCTAAAGGATTTACCGAGCAGTGACTGGCTCAATTACCCACAGCAAACCAATGTCACTGACACCCAAACGGCTCCTGCGGCCAGTTCTACTAGCCCGAACTTTACCAGTCATAGACGCACCACAGTGCAAGATCCCTACGCCGACATGCAGGATAAACGGGATTTTGTCGACGGTTGGTTTGTAGATTCGATGCCCGATCTTAATCAACGCAATCCAAAGCTTGCGACTTACCTTATTCAAAACAGCATTTGGTGGGTGGAATACGCGGGGCTTTCGGGCATTCGTGAAGACACTTACTCCTACGCCGATAAAGCCTTTTTAGCCCGATGGTCAAAAGCCTTAATGGCGGAATACCCGCATTTTAATATTGTCGGAGAAGAATGGACCGCCAATCCCATTACCGTCTCCTATTGGCAAAAAGGCAAAATCAATGCCGATGGCTATACCTCAGATTTGCCGAGCCTGATGGATTTTCCACTTTATGAAAAGCTGCTTGAAAGCCTGAACGAGCCAGAAGGCTGGGATACTGGTTTTATCAAGCTTTACGAGATGTTAGCTAACGATGTGGTATATGCGAACCCAAGCCAGTTAGTCCTCTTTGAAGGTAACCACGACACAAATCGGATTTATAGTCTGCTTAAAGAAAACCTGCCGCTGTATCAAATGGCCCTCACCTATGTGTTAACGGCCAAACGCATTCCACAGCTGTTTTACGGTACCGAAGTATTGATGACCAGCCCGACCAAAGATCGCCACGACGGTGTAGTGCGTAGTGATTTTCCGGGTGGCTTTACCAATAGCAAAGTCAACGGTTTTAGCGGTAAAGGGCTAAATGCAAAACAGCAGCAAGCACTTGCGTTTGTGCTCACCCTACTCAATTACCGTAAGCATTCAGCCGTGCTGCAAACGGGCGATTTACTGCACTTTGTGCCGCAAAACGGCATTTATGTGCAATTTCGGTGTGCTGCAAAACATGCCCTCGCGGGCAATGCCTGCTACCAAGCCGATGCAGATAAAGTGATGGTGATTTACAACAAGAATGACCAAGCACAAACGCTCGATTTAAGCCGATTTAACAAGGTATTGGCAGGCAATAGCTCTGCTATTTCTGTCTTCTCGGAGGATAAGTTCAAGCTGAATCAATCACTTGTTCTGCCCAATGCTGGCGTTATGCTGCTTGAACTCAATCATCAATAACCCATACTCAATAGCAAACTTAGCTAACAGCGCGGCCAAACCACAGTTTGGCCGCCAAGTCAGTAAAGGAACCTAGGTTGAATTTTATATTATCTAACAGCAGCAAACGTCGCGCTTATCGCTGGCAACAGGGATTTAGCATACTGGCACTCAGCAGCATTAGCACCTTTTGCACCATGACCACACCAGCAATCAGCACTCAAGTAACGGCGTTAGATGCAGTGGCGGCTAAAACTGTGCCTGCCAATCTAAATGCCGACGAAGGTGAAATCCTGCCAGCCGATCATAATGCTGAGCAAGCAAACAAGTTTAAACCCGTTGTTTATCAAATTTTTACCCGACTCTATGGCAATAAAAACACCACCAATAAACCTTGGGGCACGATTAGCGAAAACGGTGTGGGTAAATTTAATGATATTGATGACACAGCGCTCAAAAGTATCAAAGACTTAGGCGTTACCCATGTGTGGTATACGGGTGTACCACACCACGCTCTAATTGGCGATTACAGTGCGATTGGTGTTAGTCACGATGATCCCGATGTGGTTAAGGGCCGCGCTGGCTCGCCCTATGCGGTTAAAGATTATTACAACGTAAACCCCGATTTAGCTGTCGATCCCGCTAAGCGTTTACAGGAATTTCAAGCACTTATCGAGCGCACCCACAAGCAAGGCTTAAAGGTAATTATCGATATAGTCCCCAACCATGTGGCGCGTAATTATCATTCCATCACTAAGCCAGATGACGTGCGCGATTTTGGTGAAGACGATAATCAAACCCTTGCATATGCAAAGCATAATAACTTTTACTATGTGACTGATAAAAAGCAATCCTCTGGCTTTCAAGTGCCCGATTTGCCTGATAGCCTCAAACCGTTAGGCGGCGAATCGCATCCCCTAAGTGATGGTCAATTTAAGGAAATCCCCGCCAAATGGACGGGCAACGGCTCACGCCTTGCCAAGCCGGATATGAACGACTGGTATGAAACCGTTAAAATCAATTACGGTGTCCGCCCCGATGGCAGTCATGATTTCCCCGCACTGCCGCCAGGTTATGCTACTCTCGGCGCCGAGCAGCACTATGCTTTTTGGCAGCAACATAGCCATGAATTACCCAACTCTTGGATTAAGTTCAATCAAATTGCCCAGTATTGGTTAGCGATGGGAGTCGATGGATTTCGTTACGATATGGCCGAAATGGTGCCAGTCGAATTTTGGAGCTATTTAAATAGTCATATAAAACATAGCCATCCCGAAGCCTTTATCTTAGCGGAGGTCTATAACCCCGCGCTGTATCGCGACTATATTCAGCTCGGCAAAATGGATTACCTCTACGACAAAGTGGATCTTTACGACACCCTCAAAGCTATTATGGCAGGACAAAAAAGTACCGCGCAGATCGCCGCAGATCAGGCCAAAGTGCAAGATATCGCCCCGCATATGCTGCATTTTTTAGAAAACCACGACGAGCAGCGCATCGCCAATGCCGCCTTTTTAGGTCGTTTAAGTGGTAATGCCTCAACAGATGCGGTCGATCCCCGCTACGCCCTACCCGCCATGGTGGTGTCAGCAACCTTAAGTACCTCACCCACCTTAATTTATTTCGGTCAAGAAGTAGGTGAAGCGGCGACGCAAAACCTAGGCTTTGGCCATACTTCGCGTACCAGTATTTTTGATTATGCGGGCGTCCCCGCCCATCAGCGCTGGATGAATCAAGGTAAATTTGATGGCGGCCAATCGACTCCAGCAGAAATCGCGCTGCGCACCTACTATCAAAAACTATTGAACCTCAGCACGGGGAAAAATGCGCCCGCGCTCTTGGGGCAATATTACTCGCTAGATGCAGCCAACCGTAGCGCGGTATCGGCCGCAAAGCCTAGCAATAAGGCCAACAATAAGACAATCAATGGCAGCGCAACGGGTTATGATGACACAACCTTCGCTTTTGTCCGCTTTGAGGCTAATTCCGCCGATAGCAAAGGTCAAAAGCTGATTATTGTCAGTAACTTTAGTCAAACCCAAGCCAAGTTATTTTCACTTAAACTGCCCCAATCTCTGATTGCGCAATGGCAATTAACCGATGCGACCTATTCACTTAAGGATTTACTGGAAGATCATGCTGCGCAGTTGGTTGTCGAACAAGGTGAAGGTCAAGTTCAGTTGCAACTTGCACCTCTGTCCTCCGCGATATTTGAACTCGCCCATTAGCCAGATAGCAAAGTAAGATAATAAATCTTAGGTTAGCACCAGAGTCACACACCGTTGTGAATCTGGATTTTTTAACACACACTAGCGTAAACATCAGTTAAACAGCACAGAGGCAAGCCATGTTACTCGGCATTCACCATGCAGCGATTATTTGCAGTGACTATCAAAAGTCCAAACACTTTTATGTGACTATTCTTGGCCTTAGTGTGCTTGCAGAGCATTATCGTGAGGCGCGCCAGTCCTACAAACTCGATTTACAACTACCGGATAAGAGTCAAATCGAGTTGTTTTCCTTCGACAATCCTCCCAAACGCTCTAGCTATCCCGAAGCATGCGGCCTTAGGCATCTCGCCTTTCGCGTCGCATCGATTGAAACAGCGATCGAGCATCTCACAGCACATCATATCGCCGTCGAACCCGTCCGCATTGACGAATACACAGGCAAAAAGTTCACCTTTTTTAGCGATCCCGACGGCTTACCCCTAGAGTTATATGAGCTATAACCTGAATCCTCGCTGTATTAAAATGTAAATAAAACAGCGCACTAAAATAGCGGATTCACACAACGATTAAGATGAATAAAGCTTAATTATGCCAAGGGAGTTTTAGCAGTAGACTCAATTCAGCGGCGCAGCACTAGCTCATCGTTTGACCAAAATGGCACAGTAACAGGTCGGCGCTAAACACTAATCACAGAGGAACTCGAGGTGTTTGATAATCCAGCTTTATTGTTATGGAGTTTAGTCTTTGGCCTCTTTGGTCTTGGCTTTTTCACCTACGGCAAGCGCCAAGCTGCCCCCATCCCTCTGGCCGTCGGCCTCACCCTGATGATTTACCCTTATTTTGTCACCAATCTCGCGCTGCTTATCGCCATCGGCATCGCCCTTATCGCACTCCCCTATTTTGTAAGAATATGATTTTTAATTAGTAAAAATACTCAAAGCCAGAAATGCGTTGAATGAAGGGCAGGATTAGAACAGATAAGTGAATTAAATTCGGGCCCGACTGAGAGGCGAACCATGATGTTTGCTCATCGACACGCAGCGAGTCCATCCTTGGATGCTCGACCGCCCCGTCCGTGGGGCGGACGGTCGTCTCGCTAATCATCATGGCTCACCTGTTTAGCAGCGGCGTAATCTGTTGTTTTTAAAGAAATACAGAACAGTTTGAGGACAATTTCAATTTAGTTTTTTTTGCTAACTTAGCAATTCATGAGTAACTTCACTTATGAAAAATCACCTAATTTACTGCCTAATTCCGATGATTCAGATCACTATTTAACGTATCTATATCTGAGACATTTTCTGATAGTGTTCAGGATAACCCGTGATTTCGAATAATAACCTTAAACCTTCTCTAAACGCCTCATAATCAAACTCTTTAAAATCAATAATATTCTGACCAAGTGAGTGTGATTCTCGGTTTATATATCGAATGAAAGCCTGATACTTCACTTCTTGAAGCTCTTGTTTTTGCATTACGTTGCTCAAATCTGATTTCTGCACAAAGTTAAAGAAGTATTCAACTACGTTTCTCATACAGTTTGCAATCAAAGCAGCAGGTTGATCCTTGTCATTAATCACTGACCAGTATGATTGATAGTCATTCTGTACTTCTTCATACTTCATCGTTTCAATCGTTGTGCCTTTCGTATTTTTAGATAATCGATACAGCGATTGGTTTTTTGCTCTGCGGTTGTGATTTGAATCAACAAGTTCATAAAAGAAGTAAAGACTGTGCGTGAGGACAAAAACTTGCTCCACGCCGTCAGCATTGAAGAAATCGTTCTTTATGAGCTGCCCGATATTGTAAACAAAGATATGAGACAAGCTTGAAACTGGATCGTCAATTACCGCAATTTTTTTTACGTGTGCCTCATCAGCCGTTTGTTTACCTTTAAACAATTCTCGGAAGTACAAAAAGCTAATAATCATCTTTTCACCCTCGGACAACGACAAAAAGATTGGTTCCTCTGTTCCAGTTCTTACAAGTCGATATAGGGCTTTTTCGTGCTTCTCAATATGAAAATCAGTAATCCCAATATCAACAAGGCCTTTATTGATATTTTTAATCGAATCGTCAATGTTAACTGTTTGTTTTTGTTGCTCGGTTCGTTCAGCTTCGAGTTGAACTATCTCAGTATCGACATTTTCCTTATCTGCTTTCCACTTGATTATTTTGTCATTACTGTCTTTTTTGCTTGATTCATACCCTTTGATGGTCTGATCGTATTCCCAACGAACGATTTTCCAAAACTCGTCTTTAATACGTTTCAATTCTTGCGTTGAATTAGCAATTTTTTGGTTGTGAATGCCGATGCTGGCATTAACAGCATCCACATGTTTATTAAAAGAGGCAACGTGCTCACTAAGTTCTTCCAACTCAACTTTCAGGCTTGGCGTTTGCTCTTTTTTCTGAACTTTGAGTAAATTGGATTTTAATGTTCCAGCAATTGACGCATAAGACTCTGTCATTTCTGCAAGGAACTCGATAGAAAAAGGCGATGTCTTGTAGATTTCTAAATCAGTAAGAGAATCAACTATCTTTTGGTATTTGGTAAGTATTTTGCCTATATTCTGCTTACTTTCTTCATACGTCTCATCAAAGTAGTCTTTGATCTGCGCGATTAACTCAGGCGTAATCGTCTTAGACTGGCAAAACGGACACGTTTCATCTTCAATATCATCAAGGTACTGCAAACCATCACTAACCCAGTCAGAGTTTTTCAACTGATTAATCAGTTTTGCGATTGGGCTATCTTCATTACCAATCACTATTTCTTTGAGTAGTTCTAATTCCTCTGGTAAAAGCTCTGACAATGAAATCTTTGGTAAGACGTTGTAAGTATTGGCCTTATCACCATCAATTGCAATAACTTCCTCTTTAAGCTGTTCAATCGTTTTAACTGGTTTAACGGTTGGCAAAGGGACAGAAACAAGATGATCGAACAGAACGGTTTTGTCCCCCATTAACCGTTCAAGGCAAAATTTCAGAACGCGATCACCACCAGAGTAGTTCGTCTTTATTTCCCAGGCCTTTTTTTCTGCCGTATCTTTCGCTTTCTTCAAAGCACCAATTTCTTTGTCAATGTCAGCTTGGTAGCACTTGCTTTTTTCACTCAGTTGGTCAATATCTTTACCAAGCTGCTCTACCTTTTCCTTAGCTTCTTTGTTCTCCTTGGATAGGCTAAAAATACCATTAATAGAATCTTTGGAATAAAAGTTATCTTGAATAAACTTCTGATTATAAACAAGAACCTTACACCCATCGTTTCTGTAAGAACAGTCTTTATATTTAGGATCATCGGGCGCATAAAAGTAGTTTGAGAATGTACTTTTTCCAGTACCATTTAAGCCATAAATGATGTTTACTTTTTTATCTGTATTGAGAGTTGTTGTGTTTCGATAACTTGCTACATCACCAAGGTTTATTTGTGTAATCATATTCTGCCTATACCAACTGGAAATTGAACTTATTAGTTATGTTGATTTGAAACAACCATTGATGTGCCACAAATATCATATCCACTTTTAGATTGAGAAAAAGTATGTCAAATAACGGCTCAGTAATGCGGTAAATTAATTAGGTGTAAATTAAAAAGGGAAAAAGCTTTTCGCAGAATTAACCGCGTCATGGTTAGCTAAGATTGCCATCAATAAAGCAGTGCTCTTAACGGCATAACTATCATCCTAACTAACCGTCCCTATCCCACCTTACCTATCTGACTAAATAGGCTCAAACCAATCAACTCAACTATTCTCGGCATATGGTTATACGGCGAAGTGCAAATATGCCCAGTAGCGAAAGGATTAATAGGGATAAACTGCCACCGCCGCTATAACCTTGTTTATGTTCTATGGTCGCAATATGTTCTTCTTTCACACGGGTTTTAAAGCGGGCTAATTCGGCGTCTAAATTAGTGATCATATCGTTTACCGCTAGATCAAAGCCTTCGGCGGATTTTTCACGTAACACATTGGTGACGCTCACTGCGGTTGACGTGTCGGTAAGTTGGTTAATACCAGGCGCCCTAAACAACATTTTTTGGCTACGCATATCAAATACCGCAGTGTCGACAAAGGTTTGAATCGCGTTTTCATTGCCGGGCACCATATACATGCCGACTATGGTCCAATACAGCAGTGAAGCCTTATTCTCGCTGCTTTGTAACAGTTGATCGTAAGACACCAGTGCCATCACATCGACATCGTGTAAGCGGGCAACCTGCTGCAAGGTGCTAAAACCTTTGCCATTTTTAAGGTAAGTGCTGGGAATTAATTCGATACGGTCAATAAAGTCGTATTTCACAAAAGACTGTTTCACTTTATCCAGCAAGGCGATTTGTGAGCTGCTATCGAGGGCTTCAGATTGCCAATGGGAGGAAGGTAAAAAGGCGATGCCGACCGTGATGGGAAGACGTAACACGGGAATACTGGGCTGCTGCGCCTCACGCTGTTTATCGTCGGGATAGAGATATTCAACCAGACTGCTGGAAACCACGTTTTTTTCGGTGGTGTTACCGTTAAAAAAAGCACTGCAACCACTAAGCAAGATGCTAATCGATGCCAGCGCGCCTACAAGCGCTATGAATTTTGTTTTCATCTGTTTCCCTACCGTATCCTTACTGCACACAGGCCCATGCAACCCGTGCATATTGCCGCTACCTTAGCGAGTCACTGCTGTAAAAACAAGCCGTTAACTTCACATATCGCGCTTTTGTTTGGCTTTTTAGAGGCTTAGAAACAAGCAAGCCGCATCGAAATGCGGCTTTGGCTTTGATAACGACATAAATAACATCACAAACTAATCATAATGATTATGCTGCAACCACATGCCGCTGTGCGCGAAGTGGGTGTAAACGATTATGCATTACTTTAATAGTTTCGAACTGCACCATAGTTTTAGCACCGGATAACACACATTCAGGCGATAGCAACATCACTAGCGCCGATTGTAAGGTGTTTTCGACGACTAACACTAATGCACGTTGTTTTTGGCATTTAAGCTCAAAGACTTTACCTACATCACTGTAAACGCATACATCGCTGGTATCAAAAAACCAAGATTTAGGCATTTGGGGAGTCAGCATAAAATGGGCCGCTGTCGCATTAAGGGCAATTTGCACTATTGCGGCATCGGTTAGGGATAAGTTTTTTGGCAACTTGTCGAGTAAGCTCATATAGAATTTGGCGTGCGCGATATTAAATTCCATGCTTGATAAGGCATCAGGAATTAATGATTTCGCTTTATAAGCCGTCAGAAATTCTATCTCGGAACCTAACGAAACGCCTAATACACCATACGAATCGTTATATTTCCAGTGCCAATCCTTTTGTGGCAATAATAACATAACGTTTACCTACTATTTGAACACTGCCACATCATAGTAGATATTTTATGCAATATCAAAATAAAAATAATAAAATACAAATTAATTAACAATTACTTAGAAGATCTATTTAGAGATCATAACCGCGATCTGATGATCGTTTTAGATCGCGGTTATGATAAAAGATCTTGTTTTAGATCCTTAGTGAGATGTAAAGATCATTATTTTAAGCGATAAGCTTCAACTATCTCTTTAATTAACTTTGGACCTTGATAAATAAAACCAGAGTAAATCTGAACCATTGTCGCACCGGCATCAAATTTTGCTAAGGCATCTTCAGCACTATTAATCCCTCCCACACCAATAATTGGAAGTTTTCCCTGTAAAGAAGTCGCCAATTGTTTAATCACTTTTGTTGACAGTTCTGTTAAAGGTTTACCGCTTAAACCACCGCTTTCATTAGCATTGGTAAGCCCGCTAACACCGTCACGAGTTAAGGTTGTATTGGTCGCAATTGCACCATCAAACTGATTTTTAATTAATGCTTGAGCAATATTTTCAATTTCTTCTGTGGTTAAATCGGGAGCAATTTTAAGGGCTATTGGTACATATTTTTTATGTTTCTCAGCTAGCTCAAGTTGCTTGGTTTTTAATGCGCTTAATAATTCATCTAATAGATCGCCATATTGCAACGATCGTAATCCCGGCGTATTGGGTGATGAAATATTCACCGCAATATAGGCGGCATAAGGATAAACTTTATCCATGCAGATCAAATAATCGTCTTTCCCCTGCTCTACTGGCGTGTCTTTATTTTTACCTATATTGACCCCAACCATGATATCGGTTTTCTTTGCGATCAAATTTTTGACCAGATTATCGACACCTTTGTTATTAAAGCCCATGCGATTGATAATCGCCTTGGCGGGTTTTAATCTAAATAAACGGGGTAGATCATTACCGGGCTGTGGTCTTGGAGTAACAGTTCCCACTTCCACATGACCAAATCCCATCGCATGAAAAGCATCGATCGACTCACCATCTTTATCCATACCTGCGGCTAAACCCACAGGATTTGGAAACGTCAGCCCCATAAAACTCACTGGCGCAGGAGCAATATGCTGAGCATAAAAAGCATTCAGAGGGCTATTACCTGTCATTCTCAGGCTACCAATGGCTAAATTATGCGCTCGCTCAGGATCCATCTGAAACATGACTTTCTGTGCGATTTTATAAAACATGTACTTTCCTCGACCTAAAAAAAGCCCCGGCGATCGCCAGGGCTTCTGATTGTTATAAAAGTTTACTTTTGCCCTTCGCAGTGAAGGATCAGAAGGTTAAGTTCACGTAGGGCGACAGAGAACTTAGCAAACTCATGGCTTTGCGACGTTTTAAAGTCAGCTAGCATATGGAACCATCTTTCCAGTAAGGCTTGATTAGTATCAATCCACTGGGAAATCACGCTCTGTGCGTTACAGGTTGCACTGCACGTTCTTAAAACCACTGACGTTAACGCACGTTGCTGCCAATCCAGCTCTTCCCTAAAGGCTGCACGGGCCAGTGCTTGCCAATGGTTAGTAACTGGTTGCGCACTGATCTGTTCTAGGAACCAGTGCAGCTCAACACGGGCACCGAGTTTGAAATAAGTCTCGGCAACAAGCGCAACTGTCTTCTCTTCTGTCTGCGCAATTTGCGCAATATCAAGTGTAGAGAACAGTGTGCTCATATTAGCAACGGTAGAGGCAACATCCTGAGGCACATTCTCTTTAATCAGAGCATTGATCTCAGCTTGGATACCTGCCGCTTCTTCTTCGACTAAGTATGAATGAACATTCGCTTTGAGTTGTTCAAATACAGGTTTGAAGAAGGCAACAGTTTGCTCAATGCTCCAACTACGGTTACGGTGACGCAGGAACCAGCGGCATGCACGACGCATATTACGACGTAACTGGTGCAACATTTCACCTTGAACCACAGCAGGTACAATACCGTTTAAGTCAGTGATTGATTTAGTTAGTTCAGCTAAACCAAAGACTTCGCGAGCCATAGTGTAACAAATCGCCGCATCGGCAACTGAGGCACCTGTCTCATCTTGCATACGTTGAACAAAGTTCAGCCCCATGTCGTTGACCAACTCGTTGGCCAGCGATGTAGCAATGATTTCACCGCGCAATGGGTGCGTAACCATTTTATGACTGTACAGTTCCTGAAGTTTTTTCGGGAAGTATGCAATCAACAATTGGCTCAACAATGTATCTTCAGTGATTTCAGGGGTGAGTAACTGCTCTTTCAGCACCATCTTAGCGTAAGCCACCAGCACTGATAGCTCTGGACGCGTTAATGCACGGCCATTAGCTAGACGTTCTGCCAGTTCTTCTTCCGAAGGTAAGAATTCTAACGCACGGTCTAACTTGCCTTCTTTCTCCAGATACTGGATAAAGCGAATTTGCTCTTTTAGTTGTTCTGCACCACGGACTTGAGTCACCGAAATCGTGCGAGTTTGGTCTTTACAGTCTTGTAGAACAATTTGACCCACTTCTTCGGTCATCTCTTCCAGTAAACGGTTACGTTGCTTGAGTGTCAATTCACCCTCAGCCACTAACGCGTTTAACAGAATCTTGATGTTTACTTCGTTGTCAGAACAATCTACACCACCTACGTTATCCACGAAGTCAGTGTTGATACGACCGCCGTTGGCCGCGTACTCAATACGACCTAATTGGGTACAACCTAAGTTACCACCCTCGCCCACGATCTTGGCGCGCAGTTCACGACCATTGACGCGCAGTGCATCGTTAGCGCGGTCGCCGACTTCAGCATTGGTTTCGCGGGAAGACTTAACGTAAGTACCGATGCCACCGTTCCAAATCAGATCGACTGGCATTTTCAGCAGCTCTTTCATCAACTCGGTTGGTGTCATCGACGCCTTTTCAGTTTCCAGCATTTGCTTCATTTCAGCAGATAATGGAATCGACTTAGATGAACGCAGGAAGATGCCGCCACCTTTAGAGATCAGTTTGCTGTTGTAGTCTTCCCAGCTTGAACGTGGCAGTGCGAACAAACGGGCACGCTCTTCATAACTGGCGGCAGCATCTGGATTTGGATCGATAAAGATATGCATATGGTTGAATGCAGCCACAAGTTTTGTGTGCTTAGACAACAACATACCGTTACCAAATACGTCACCCGCCATATCGCCGATACCTAAACAGGTAAAGTCGGTAGTTTGGCAATCGATACCCACTTCGCGGAAATGGCGCTTAACAGATTCCCAGCCACCTTTAGCCGTGATACCCATTTTCTTATGGTCGTAACCGTTACTACCACCCGATGCGAACGCATCACCTAACCAGAAATTGTATTCTTGGGAAATGGCGTTAGCGATATCAGAGAAGGTCGCAGTGCCTTTATCCGCAGCCACAACGAGATATGGATCATCCTCATCATGACGCACCACATCTACTGGATGTACGATTTCACCGTTAACGATGTTGTCAGTAATATCGAGCAGTGCACGAATAAAGATGCGGTAGCACTCTTGGCCTTCAGTGAAGAACGCCTCACGGCCCCCTTCAGTTGGCAGCTGCTTACAAACGAAACCACCTTTTGCCCCTACAGGGACAATAACGGTGTTTTTCACTTGCTGTGCTTTCACTAAGCCAAGCACTTCGGTACGGAAGTCTTCACGACGGTCAGACCAACGCAAACCACCACGAGCCACTTTACCACCACGTAAATGCACACCTTCAACCCGTGGCGAATAAACGAAAATTTCGAATTTCGGTAGTGGGCGTGGCATTTCAGGGATCATCGAAGGCATAAACTTGAAGGAGATATAGCTCTTCGGTTCACCCTTAGCATCTAATTGATAGAAGTTTGTCCGCAGCGTAGCGTTAATCAGATCGAGGTAACGACGGATAATACGGTCATCATCTAAGCTCGATACTTCGTCTAAACGTAGGTTGATCTGCTCCATAAACTTGCCCAATGTGCGGGTTTTCAGTTTTGGATTGAACTTACGGATAAACATTTTTACCAACAAATCAGCGATTTGTGGATAACGACCGAAGGTTTCTTCAATATAGGCTTGGCTGAATGTCGCATCGATTTGACGCATGTATTTAGCGTAAGCACGCAGTACGGATACTTCACGGCCCGTTAAACCTGACGCCAGAATGATACGGTTAAAACCGTCGTCTTCTAATTTCTTTTGCCACACTTGAGACAGTGCCGTTTGGAATCTGTCTTGGCTATCGGCGATATTGTCAGTATTGGCGACTTTGACCGTCATTAAGAAGTCTAAGATCCAGAAGGTTGAACCGTCTGAGGTCGTCACTTCATAAGGGCGCTCGTTGATCACGCGCAGACCAAAGTTTTCCAGCATTGGCAGTACGTCAGAAAGATGGATTGGTTCATCTTTATGGAACAGTTTTAAACGCACTTTGTTGTCGTTCAGCGCAGCTTCCTGCGGTTGATAGAACAACATGCCTAACTTGTGTTCGTCATCTAGCGCTTCAAGCTGTTGCATATCCACAACGGCCGAGCTTGGCAATACATCTTCTTTATAGCTTTGTTCGAAGGCGTTAGCGTAACGCTTCATCAGATGAGTACCGGCTTCTTCACCTAAGGCGTTATTTAGCGCAGTATTTAACTTATCTTCCCAAGAACGTGCCGCTTCAATTAAATTGTTCTCTATTGCAGCCACATCTACATCCATATTATTGTTATCAACTTTGACAATGTAGTGAGTACGGGCTAGGGTCGACTCGGAGAAATACGTCGTAAACTCTACATCTTCTTTACTGTTGAAATGCTGGGCCAGAATACGCTGGGTATCTTGGCGAAGTTTAGTGTTGTAACGATCTTTAGAAACATACACTAAACAGGATAAAAAACGCCCGAAACCATCTTTACGAACAAAGAGTTTCAGTTTATCCCTGTCTTGCATCTCGAGCACACCGTGCGCTGTGTGTGCTAAATCTTCCACATTGGCTTGAATTAGCTCATCGCGCGGTAAGTTTTCGAGAATGTTCAGTAGGGCTTTATAATCGTGAGAACGTGGCGTTAAACCTGAGCGATCTAATACACGTTGAACTTTTTCGTTCAGCAGCGGGATCTCACGTGGGCTGCGGTTATACACGTTTGAAGCGTATAAACCGATGAATCTGTCTTCACCAACCACATTGCCTTTTTTGTCGAAGCGTTTGATACCGATATAGTCAACATAGGCTGGACGGTGCACACGGCTCTTGGCGCTGCTCTTCGTCAGGATCAACAAACTGTGATCTAAGGCTTCTTTACGCGCACTATCAGAAAAACTTGATAGTAACAAACCTTGCTCTGGTTGAGCCTTATGGTGCTTGTTCATTAAGCCTAAACTCGAGGCCATATTCGGCACCAACTCAACATCCCCTTCAACACGTTTTAAATCGTATTGACGGTAGCCCAGTAAGGTAAAATGATGATTATTAAGATAAGTTAGGAAGTTAATCGCTTCTTCTAACTCTTGCTTCTCACCGGGGAATGGACGCTTAGGCAGGTCTTTAATAGTCTCACTCAGCTTAGCTGACATGGCTTCCCAGTCATTAACTGATGCGGCGACATCGCCAAGCACTGATTGGATTTCACGCTCAAGGGCTTTGATATCCGCGCTACTGTTTTGACGATCGATTTCAATCAGGAAAACCGCCACCTGCTCAGTGCTGTCAGGGCTTTGCTTCAAGTAGGTTACTTTAGTGACTTCTTGCGCTGAACGCTCAATCGCCAGCGGAGTGTGTAACATCATATGGGCCGTAATACCCATGCGATTCAATGCCATACCAACAGAATCAACCAAGAATGGCATATCAGGTTGGATGACTTCAATGATCGAATGGGTCGATTGCCAGCCGTGTTTAGACTGACTTGGGTTGAATACTCTGAGGTGAGTTTCCCCTTTCGGGGTTTTATTCAGTGCATTCCATAAACTGAGAACGGCACCGTACAGATCGCTGTCATTACGCGCAT
Organism: Shewanella sp. MM_2022_3; assembly: GCF_022557375.1. Classification (NCBI taxonomy): domain Bacteria; kingdom Pseudomonadati; phylum Pseudomonadota; class Gammaproteobacteria; order Alteromonadales; family Shewanellaceae; genus Shewanella; species Shewanella sp. MM_2022_3. The sequence goes on along the minus strand of NZ_JAKZGV010000002.1, from coordinate 7,911 downwards.
TGAGGTCGTCTTTCGACATGTGGGCATAAAGGCAGGTCGCGAACTGTTCAACTTGCTTGGCTTGTGAATTAGGGACTTTAGCGTGAATTAAACTGACTACATTTTCAAGTAGTACTGAAGGCATTGCATCTTTCAAGGCCATGTTGCTGTTTCCTTAAGCGTCTATGGCAGCGCTTTTTTTCATTATTTGGATGCTTCGGCTTAACAATCTGAGAAAAGCGAGTGTGATCTAGATCGTCGCGCGAAGTTTATTACTAAATCCTCTGTATTTCGAGGAAAATTTTAGTGGTACATCCTCTTGAAATCCAGTCGCCACGCGATTAAAGCACACAAAATGACCAAACAATCGTAAAAACAGACTATCTATGCAAAAGAAAATGGGGAGTTAAACTCCCCATTCATTGATACTACTTAGCTTGTCGCCAAAACACTGCCGACAACGCTGGCAAGATAATTATTGCCCCCAACATATTTACCACAAACATGAAAGTAAGCAGGATCCCCATATCCATTTGGAACTTTAGCGCCGAGAAAAACCAAGTGCTTACCCCAATCGCCAAGGTTAAGCCGGTGAATATCACTGCACTGCCCCGCTCGACTAAGGCTTCATAGTAGGCTTGTTGAACTGGCATCCCATTCGACAACTTGGACGACATGGTCGACAGGATATAGATACCATAGTCGACCCCGATGCCGACACCAAGGGCGATAACGGGTAAGGTACTAACAGCTAAGCCAATATTGAGCTGAGTCATCAACGCTTGCGCCAGTGTCGAGACCACATAAAGTGGAATAATCACCGCTACCGTTGCCTTAAATGACTTAAAGCTGATAAGGCAAAGTACAAATACTGCGCCATACACATAGATCATCATAGGTAATTGGGCTTCAGCAACGGCTTCATTGGTTGCGGCCATCACTCCCACTGGGCCAGAGGCTAGCTTAAATTGCAGCTTATCATTATTCATTTTGGCCGCGACCGCTTTCACCTTGGCAACCACAGTCTCAATGGTTTCTGCTTTATGATCCTGCATAAATAAATACACTGGCATCACCGAGCAATCACCATTTAACAAGCCTGACGTCGTAGGAATTTGACCAATCGCCTGCACTAAACTCGCCGTTGTACGCGGCAACACTTCCCATCTTGGATTGCCTTCGTTAAAACCTGCGTTTACCTTTTTCGCCACGGATGCCAAGCTAACGGTTGACTCAACGCCAGGAGTATTACGTACCAACCACTCAAACTCATCAATCTGGGTCAATACATCGTGATAGGTACAGGCTTCTGGAGTAGCTTCAACTATCACAGTCATTACATCCGTGGTGATAGAGAAGTGGTCGGTAATAAAGAAAGTATCTAGGTTATAACGTGAATCTTGGTGCAGAGCAGGCGCGCCGCCTTGTAGATCACCAATTTTCATCTGGTTTGCCTGTTGCAGCCCCAAAAAATACAAGGCTATCGTTGCCACTATCACTACCATCGCATATTTAGGCGTAGCAAATTTTGCTAGGTAGCGCCAAATCGCCTCGGCACGCACTTCATCCGATGATGGCCCGGCACCTTGTGGCGCAACTTTGAGCTCAGTAAAGGAAATCACTAGCGGTAACAGGATAAGGTTAGTGAAAATAATCACACCGACACCTAAGGATGCCGAAATCGCTAGCTCTCTAATAATACCAATATCAATGGAGAGTAACGTAATAAAACCCACTGTATCAGACAGTAATGCTACGCCACCGGGGACGAGTAAGCTACGAAACGCCGAAGCCGAGGCCGCCTTGGTCGTTTGTCCATCCATTACCCGACGTCTTACCGCGTTAATAATCTGTACACCGTGACTAACACCAATCGCAAACACCAGAAATGGCACCAGAATCGACATCGGATCGAGACCGAAACCAATTACCGTTAATAAACCGAGCTGCCAGATCACCGCAGTTAAGCTACAGACGAGAGGGAATATTGTCAGAATAATCGATTTAGAAAACAGATAAACCATTACAGCCGTAACGAAAATGGCTATCACAAAAAACAGCAATACGCCTTTGGCGCCATCGGCCACGTCCCCCGCCATCTTGGCAAAACCAATGATATGGATTTTCACCTTGTCGGTTTCATACTTACCGCGAAGCTCCTTCTCCAGCTGAGCGGCAAAGGCGATGGTATCTAAGGGTTTACCCGTTTGTGGATCAAAGTCCATCAACTGGGCCGACACCATAGCAGCACTGTAATCATTGGCAATCAAACGTCCTACAATGCCTGCTTTTTCGATGTTATCGCGCACCGTATTCAAACCCGCTTCAGTGGTCGTAAAATCGGCGGGGATCACAGGGCCGCCAGCAAAACCATCTTCGACAACCTCAGTAAAACGAGTCGAAGGTGAAAACAAGGACTTCACCTGCGAGCGGTCAACACCGGGAATAAAAAATAGCTGATCATGGACATTTTTAAGGGTATCAAAAAAGTTAGGGTTAAAAATATTGCCGCTGGTGTCTTCCACCGCCACCATAATACTATTGGCGCCACCAAAATCTTTTTGGTGTTTGAGGTAGGTTTGCATATAGCTATGATTGAGCGGAATATTTTTAATGAATGCCGCATCCATTTTTAATTGGCTTGCCTGGTAGCCCAAAAAAAACGTCAGCAAAATAAAAATGCTCACCACCCAAGCGCGGTTGCGGAATAAAAATGACTCAAATCCGTTGACCAGTTTTTCTAACATCTTATCGGCCCTGTTATTGTTGTTTTATAATTTATGGCTTCAGAGTGAGTAGCCCTTGGCTACCCGATAACCACACATTCCCTTGGTTATCTTTGGCAATTGAAACTAAGTTTTCCCCTTGGCGACGAGTGACAATACTCGAACTATCATCCTTATTTAACTGGATAACCACGCCAGCATTTCCCACTAGATAAAGGCTAGTGTCCGAGCTAACCATGGCGCCGTTGATGGATGATTTAACTGGCATCTCAATCTCATCCCATTGGCCAAGACTCAAATCCGCCTTAAAAACATGCCCCCTAAGCCCCATTACGTAGACTGAATCCTGCAATTGGATAGCATTGAACATAGAGCCATCGTAATCAAACCCTGTGCGGGTAAAGGTTTGGCCTTTATCAGCCGACACCGCCACTAAACCAAGCTCTCCGACTAATAATAAGCGGCCATCATTAAGCTCAATCATCCGATTAAAATGTGGCAATAATGAAGCGCGCTCGGTCAGATAAGCGTCTTGGTCGCTATTTTTTAACTCAGCTAAATAGGACACATCTTCTTCGGCCAGTAACTCTTCATGGAATTCCTCAGCCCAATTTGCGCCACCATCACGGGTGCGATAGAAAAGCCCGTAGGCACCAATCGCTATGCCCTCTTGTTCATTTAAAAACAACACATCAAGGAAAGGCTTTTCAATTTCAGTCGACTGCATTTGTAACGACCAAGTTTGGCCGCCATCTTGAGTGTGCAAAATGGTGGCATCGTGACCGACAGCCCAACCGAGTTTTTCAGTTAAAAAGAAAACCTTTGTTAACTGAACCGAAGTTGGCGTCGGGACTTGTTGCCATTTGTCATTGAACACTAACACATGACCACGCTCACCCACGGCAACCAAATGCTGTCCAGCGTGTGCAATATCGAGCACTAAAGAAGATGCGGCCAACGGCTGGATTTGTGGAAAACGCTCTGGCACAGCAGAAAACAACGGGGAAGAAAATAAACAACCAACACTTATCGCAGCGACACATTGAAGGATGCGAAACGACATACAAACTTCCTTAAACTAATGAGGGGCGCTTAGCGCCCCTTTTACCGTGGCTGATTAACGAATACCTTCACGACGCAGCGCATCTGGGGTGAAGTTCGCTTCACTCAGTTTGGCATCGAAATTATACATACCGCTCTGGTTGTCTAAGCCCATAGCTAAGTAACGACGGGACTGCAAATCATGGAACACTTCTAAGGTATCCCACTGGGTAGGTACTTCGTAATAGTTCAAACCATGGGCAACCGCCACACGATAAAGTTCATTACGGTTGTCATACAGATCGGCAATCGATACCTGCCAAGAGTCTTCATCAAGATACATCACGCGGGTTTTATAGATATGGCGCATACCGTCTTTCAGTGTCGCCTTAACTTCCCACACGCGGTGTTTTTCCCAACGGACGAACTCAGGATTGATATGACCGGGTTTTAAAATCTGATCATATTTCAGCTTATCTGAATGCAATTTGTAGTCGTTGTAAGGAATATAGATTTCTTTCTTGCCCACAAGCTCCCAGTTGTAGCGCACGGGTGAGCCGTTAAACATGTCGAAATCGTCAGTGGTGCGCAGACCATCGGATACGGTACCCGGTGTATCAAAGGCAACGTTTGGTGCTTTACGCACGCGGCGCTGACCTGTGTTATAGGTCCATGCCTGGCGCGGTAAAGCTTCTTGATCCATGGTTTCTTTAACTAGCAGCGCAGTACCCGCTAAACGTGCAGGTTGAGTCACTACTTGTTTAAAATAAAACAAGGTGTTGCTCGCTTTTAACTGATCTAAAGTAATCTCAGGACGAGAATATTCGAAACGGATTTCCTCGGCAGTTTCCACTAAGGTGAAACTACCATCAGCTGTCGGTGCCGCTTGGCTACGTGAGGTTTCAACATCCACACCACGGAAGCGTAGAATATGGTTCCAAATCGCTTCTAAACCGTTAGCCGGAATAGGGAATGGAATACCAATCGATGCACCCGAAATACCATTACCTTGCGCCACCAATTCGGCACGGGTCGCATTGGCTTTGGTCGCATCGTAAACAAATTGCGGTACGGAAGCACTACGACGAGTCTTGTACACATTCATCTTGTAAGTATCAGGATAAAGCTCAAATAATTTCATCTGACCTGGGGTCAAAAAATCTTTATATTGCGCTTTGTTTGCATTGGTAATGGTAAATTCAATCTTATCTTCAGGAAAAGGATCAGGATGATGCATCCCCTTAGTGTAACCCGCTACTGGCTTAGTAATACCACCATCCCATGCGGGGATAGAACCATCAGCATTTCCAGCCTTTTCAGCACCTAATGGGGTTAATTCGTTACCCAGTTTTGCGGCCTCGACTTCGGATACTTTAGCCATCGCTGCTGGTGCTACAAGTGCCATAATGACCGCACTTGCCAATATCGACAGTTTCTTCATTGTTATAGTCCTTTAGATCGAATACTTGATATTGAATGAAATATAATCACGATCTGCCATCGCGTTGGTTGTACCTACACCACCAAAGAAGTTGTTGTAGGACAGATCGGCCCCCCAACGGTTTTGGTATTCAAAGTTCAGACCCAAAGCGACTGACTTGCGTCCCTCAGTGAAGAGGAACATAGGATCTGGTGTAATACCATCAACATCGTGCGAGAAAATCATCCTTGGAGACATGTTTACACCCGCAAACAAGTTGTTGAACTCAGCTTTAGCTACAAGGCGATATCCCCATGCGAAATCGGTTGGGAATGGGTTTGTTTCAGGGCCGTTATGCAACGCTTGAATAATGCCTGGCATATCAGGATTACCGCCAGAACGCGCCGTTCCCGGACCATTTAAGCGCAATTCATCAAACCCAGGCATATCATGGATCCACACCCCGCCAACTTCAGCTAACATCGTCAGGTTATCTAGGCCCAATGTAGGACCAAATAGGTGAGTGAAAGTGACTTGCGCCTGAGTCGTATCTAAGCGGATAAAGCCGTCAACGGTATCACCAGGCTTTACTCCATCAATTTGTGAAATACCGTCGAAATCGGGGCGAATACCGGCATTTGCTAACTGCTGAGGCATACCTGCGAACAGTAGTTCTACGTCATCAATTTGCAGTGGTTCATCTTGGCGGTGGGCAATTTCAGCACCGACTGAAGTATCGCCTAGTGAAGTGTTAAAACTGAAGCCATAAAGCTTGATGTCTTCAGGGTACACAATTTGCGCTTTAGAGAAACTCTTTAAGCTGAGCAGTAATTCGCGGTTGATATCACCCGCATTTTGCCCCAGAACCGCTAAGTCAGATAGCAGTGCACCAGTGCTAAAATCGGCGGCTGTACCGCTGATCAGCGGACGGCGGCTATGGTAGTTCATAAAATAGAAACCAAACTCGGTATCGCCCAATTCAGGCGCGTAATACCCCAATTTGACACCATATTGGCCATCATTACTTGGCTCTTGTTCATCTTGCACTAAAGTGACTTTAGTAGGATAAGCTAATGCCATCGCGACGAGCTGTTGCGTTGGAATTGTCTGACCACTGGCAATCATCCCTGCTAGACGTTGATATTCCTGCATCACAAAGTCTAAGTTGATATCAGGGTTGGCGTTAAAACCTAACTGTGCGTTTTGATTGTAGCCACCAAAGCCAGCAAAATCGTTAGTCGCAAAAATTGAACCGGGCGTTGGCACCCAAATAGGTTCCCAATCATATTGATAGAAAGCTTCTACCGATAAGTTTTCTGTGATCCCAAGAGAAGCCCACACCATCCCCTGAGGTCTAAAGGCTTCTTTCAGTTCTGCACCGGGAGCATTAAGGATGTTCAAATCAACAGGGTTAATCTCACCAATACCATGGGCGATAAGAGTACTTTCCCCCCAAGAAACCACTTGGTTACCTAAACGGATAGAGAGTGGGTTGGCACCGTCATTTAAATCAAAATTCGCATAAACAAAGGCATCTAACAGACGGATGTCCTTACATTGCACTTCTGAAGCACGATTATCCTCACAAGGATCGAATTCTTTGCCTGTTATCGGATCATTGAAGTCATAGTTACCATCGTTTAATTTACGATCGTAAAAATACATGCCACGAGCAAACAGACCATAGTTCTCATACTTCAGGGACAGCTCATGTAATCCTTTAACGATCTCAGAAGTAGTATCACCCTGAGAATAAAGCAAATTACTTAAATCGTTATTGCTTGAATAGGAGCCTGGCTGTGCCCAAATCTCAGCAGATGTGTATTTAGTATTGCCAAACGCAGTATAATTCGACCAATCAAATTGTGGCTGGTTAACTTTACCAATTTGTCCATCCCAATCGCGCTCACCGACACGCCAACTGGCACCCGCCGTCCACGTTGAGTCAAACGAGCCTTGTACCTCCCCCCAATCGAACGCAACCGCATTAACATTCGATATCATCAACAAACTCAATGCCGACGCCACCCCCAAAGCAAGCGCCGACTTGTTAAAACTTTTTTTAACAATTTTCATTTTAGCTCTCCGTACCCTGCTGGATTCTTTGTTTTAGGAATTACAACCAACATCTTGTTAGCTCACAGGTAACATCATTGTTACAGCAATTAATCCCTATGAGCAAGGCACAGTTAGAGAAAATTTTCTAAAGAATTAAGCACGTAGACACATTTATGTCATCGAGTACAAAGATGGGATTTAAATTAGTAAAGCAGAAGATTGGAATACTGAGGCAAAACAAGATAAAAAATCATAAATTTCATTAACATAATCACAAAGAAATTGTCATGTTTTATTAATTGTAATTAGTCGACCGTTTAAAGTAATTACTCTAAGGCAAAATCAACAATTTGTTTCTACAACCGCTCCAATGACACAAATTGACCTTTATCGTCGAGCACGAGTTTAAACTGCCCATGAATACCATTTTCAGTTAAAAAACGCCTAAAATGTCGCCCGCTAATCCAAAGGATCCGCCCTTGACGTTCACGCACTTCAACTTTATCGGCCAGCCCTTGATAGTAAGGTAAAAAATCTTGATAGCTAAGGGTTAACTTAAAATACAATTCCATATTGATAAGGGCAGCAAAATGCTGCCCTCCTCCTCTAATTAACCTGAACTCGGGGTAACGAGTGTCGAAAAACCTAAATTTAATAAACTAAATCAATGCTATAAATGATTATTTT